>DATGXM010000426.1:0-4716 GCA_035298985.1 Azonexus sp.
CGTATAGCGCGTTGATGACTTCCGGCTCGAGCAGCGAATTCATCTTCGCGACGATGCGCGCCTTGCGGCCGGCGCGGGCTTCCTCGGCTTCAGCCTGGATGGCCGCGACGACGCTCGGTTGCAGCGTGAACGGCGCCTGCCACAGGTGCTTCAGCGTGCGCGCCTTGCCCAGGCCGGTCAGCTGCTTGAAGACTTCCGACACGTCGTGGGTCACTGCCTCGTTGGCGGTCATCAGGCCGAAGTCGGTGTAGAGACGGGCGGTTCGCGGATGGTAGTTGCCGGTGCCGAGATGGGCGTAGCGCTTGAGGCCGCCATCCTCGCGGCGGACGATGAGCAGCGCCTTGGCGTGCGTCTTGTAGCCGACCACGCCGTACACCACATGGGCGCCGACCTGCTCCAGCTTGGTCGCCCAGCCGATGTTGGCTTCCTCGTCGAAGCGGGCCATCAGCTCGACGACGACGGTGACTTCCTTGCCGTTCTGCGCGGCGCGGATCAGCGATTCCATCAGTACCGAGTCGGTGCCGGTGCGGTAGACGGTCATCTTGATGGCCACCACCTGCGGATCGGTCGCCGCCTGGCTGAGCAGTTCGATGACCGGCGCGAAGGACTGGTAGGGGTGGTGGAGCAGGATGTCATTCTGGCGGATGCTGGCGAAGATGTTGGCGCCCTTGGTCAGACCCTTGGGGATGCCCGGTACGAAGGAGCGGAATTTCATGTCCGGGCGATCGACCCAGTCCGGCACCTGCATCAGGCGCACCAGGTTCACCGGCCCGTTGACCCGGTAGAGATCGGCCGGCTTGAGGTCGAACTGGGCGAGCAGAAACTCGGTCATCGCCTCCGAGCAGTTGTTGGCCACTTCCAGGCGCACGGCAGCACCGAAGTGGCGTTGCGGCAGTTCGCCCTGCAGCTTGGTGCGCAGGTTGGTGACTTCTTCCTCATCGACGAAGAGGTCGGAATTGCGCGTGGCGCGGAACTGGTAGCAGCCGAGCACCGTCATGCCGGTGAACAGCTCGCCGACGAACTCGTGCAGGATGGACGACAGGAAGACGAAGCCGTACTCGCAGCCGGCCAGCTCTTCCGGCAGGCGGATGACGCGGGGCAGGACGCGCGGCGCCTGGACGATGGCGGCGTTGGAACTGCGGCCGAAGGCGTCCTTGCCTTCGAGTTCGACGGCGAAATTGAGGCTCTTGTTGAGCACGCGCGGGAAGGGGTGCGACGGGTCGAGCCCGATCGGGGTCAGCACCGGCACCATTTCGCGAATGAAGTAGTTGCGTATCCATTCGCGCTGCGCTTCGTTCCAGCCCGAGCGGCGCAGGAAGCGGATGCCTTGTTCGGCCAGGGCCGGCAGGATCACGTCGTTCAAGTGCTGGTACTGCTCGGTGACCATGGCGTGCGCTTCGGCCGACACCAGGCGGAAAATTTCCTGCGCCGTGCGGCCGTCGGTGGTGACCACCGACGATTTGGCCCGTATCTGTTCTTTCAGGCCGGAGACGCGGATTTCGAAAAATTCGTCGAGGTTGCTGGAGACGATGCACAGGAAGCGCAGCCGTTCGAGCAGCGGCATGCGTTCATCTTCGGCCTGGGCGAGAACCCGGCGGTTGAACGCCAGAAGCCCGAGTTCCCGGTTCAAATAGTTTTCGGTGAGGAAGCGGGGTTGCAGTGGGGGGTGGGGCATAGCGCAAGCTCCATGTGATTCTTGAAGTATAGGCTTCAAGCCCATCATTTTGTTGCACTAACGTTTCAGCGACATGACACAGAGGGTAATCAGGCATGTATCGGGCAATATATGCCCGCCGCCGGGGTGACCGTAAATAGAATGAAATATTGAGTGGCTAGACTGTTTTTACTTTTGTTATTTTGAGTAAATTCATGGTCGCTCTTGATTCGCTTTCCATTCGTTGGCGCATGCTGTTGATGGTCGGGATCGGTGCCGGATTCGGCCTGCTGTTGCTGCTCACTGCCCTGTTTTCCTTTGCCGCCTTCCGTGACGACATCCGCCAGGTTTCCGGCGAGGTGGCTGCGGCCTCGCAGGCACTGACACTGGTCAGCGGTGCGCAGAGCGCCTTGCAGGCCCAGCAGCGCGGCCTGAACAGCATGCTGCTGCGCAGCTTCATGGCGGCCGAATTCGACAAAGGGAAGGCCGAGTTCCTGGCCGGGCGCGATCGCTTCTGGCAGCAGCTCGGAGGGCTGGAAGCGCTCGGCAAGCAGCTGACCGCCAAGGATGGCCAGCGCATCGTCGAGATCCGCCAGCTGGCGAGCGAACTGAACCAGCTGTACGACCAGGTGCTCGCCGAGAACGAGCCGGGCATGCCGAAATACGCCCTGATGGTCGATGCCGCCATCCGCGATGCCGATGCGCCGCTGGTCATCGCCCTGGCCGGCCTGTTCACGGCGATCAGCGACGCCGCCGCGCACAGCGCCCGCAGCGCTTCCGATGTGGCCGATGCGCGCTACGGCGAAAACGTGCTGTCCATTGCACTGGTTGGCGTGGTCGGCACGGTCATTTCACTGGCCTTTGCCGCCTGGTCGTCGCGCCACATCCTGCGCCGCCTGGGCGGCGAATTGGAGCCGGTGGTGATGGCCACCACCCGCGTCGCGGCGGGCGACCTGACGCAGCGCATGGATGCCGGCAAGGCGGCCGCCGATTCGCTGGTCGCGTCGGTCGAACGCATGCAGGACAAGCTGCGCGTGCTGATCGGGGACGTCAAATCCGGCGCCGAAGTGACCTCTGCCAACGCCCTGGCCCTGCGCCGTTCGGCGCATGAGGTGGCGAGCACCACCAGCATGCAGAGCGATGCGGCGGCGACCATCACGGCGGCCATCCAGGAATTGACCACGGCCATCGCGGCGATGGCGGAAAGCGCCGGCAGCGCGGCGGATGCGGCGCGAAAGACGCGGCAGACGGCCAACGAGAGCGGCGTGGTCATCCACCAGGCGATAGGCGAAATCGGCCAGATTTCGGAACAGGCCAGCGCTTCGGCAAATTCCATGCGCGACTTGCAACAGCACACCGTGGAAATTTCGCGCTTTGCCCGCGAGATCAAGGAGATTTCGGAGCAGACCAACTTGCTGTCGCTGAACGCCGCCATCGAGGCGGCGCGGGCCGGGGAAGCCGGGCGCGGCTTTGCCGTCGTCGCCGACGAGGTGCGCAAGCTGGCCAACCATACCTCGGAAACGACTTTCAAGATCGAACGCCTGGTCACCCGGCTGAACGACGCCGCCAGCCAGACCAGCGACGCCGTCGCGGCGACGGCCGAGCGCGCGCAGCGGGGCACCCGTCTGGCCTCGGCTACCGAAGCGGCGATCCAGAAAATCGAGGCCATTTGCGAGCAATCGGCGGTGGCCGCCAACGAGATCGTCGAAGTGCTCGGTGAACAACGGCTGGCCGCCGAACACATTGCGCAGAACACCGAACGCATGGCGCAAATGATCGAGCGCGGTGCCAGGGCGGCCGGCGAATCGTCGGCCTCGGCCGAGGAGGTCGCCCTGCTTGCCACCCGGCTGCACGACAGTACGCTGCAGTTCAGCGTTTAGCTTACGATCCGAGAGCGCTATCAGCAGCTTCTGGGCGTAATGACCAGGGCTGCCGGTGGCAAGTTATACACAATATCCGTGGATAAAGATGTGGATTGCCTGTGGATAACTGCCGGCAAGTGACACCCCGCCATGCCGGGGCTTACGGTGCCTGCGCAATGGGCAAAAAATGACAAATAAAAAGAACCCTCGGCGGGCAGTGGGGCTAAGTATGGAGAGAGTTGTTATGCCGTACCACTGTAGCCGACCTATCTTGCAGAATTGGGACGTCGAGTCGGCACTGATGTAACCCCGTCGTTATTGCCGGGGTCAGGCTTGCCGACTGCTGCGGGTGGTTTGCCGGTCTGGATTCAGTGCGGCGAGCAGGGTGCCCAGCTTGGCTTCCGTCTCGGCCAGTTCCTGTGCGGGGTCCGACCCGGCGACGATGCCGGCGCCGGCCTGCAGTTCGGCCGTATTGCCGTCGAGCAATGCCGAGCGCAGGGCGACCGAGAATTCGCCGTCGCCTTCCGGGGTCAGGATGCCGAAACCGCCGCTGTACCAGCCGTGACGCCGTTCGTCGTGGGCGGCCAGCCAGTCCCGGGCGGCGGCGCAGGGGAAACCGCCGACGGCGGGGGTGGGGTGTAGGGCGCGGACCAGATCGAACAGGCTGCTGTCGGCACGGCAAATTCCCGAAATCCGGCTCCGCCAGTGACGCAGGACACCGGCCGGATGTTCGGCCGGCTGGCCGATTTGGGGCAGGTCTTCGCACCACGGGGCGAGCGCATCGACCACGGCGCGGATGACCAGTGACTGCTCGTGGCGGTTCTTGTCGTCGGCGAGAGCCGGCGATCCCGGCCATGCCGTGCCGGCCAGCGCATCAACGTGGACCTGGTGCCCGGCCTTGCGCACCAGACGCTCGGGCGTGGCGCCGAGAAAGGTCTGCCGTCCGTTACCGTAGGCATAGACGACGCTGCCCGGTTGCTGGGCATTCAGGGCGGCGAGGATGGCGGACGGTGCGAAGGGACTGTTGCGCTCGACCTGGCGGCAGCGGGTGAGGACCACCTTGTCGAGACGGCCATTGCCGATGTCGCGCAGGGCGGCTACCACGCGGGCCATCCAGGCGCGGTCGGCGAGGGGCTGCGGACGACTGGTTCGCGGTGCGCTTGCCGCATCGGGTGCCGCATGCGCCAGCCAGGTCGGCCA
>DATGXM010000427.1:0-8513 GCA_035298985.1 Azonexus sp.
GATGTTGAGCAAGTGGCCGATCTCGGTGTAATCGTCGGGCAGGGCGGGGTCGTCCCAGCCATGCGAGGAATGGCGGGCCAGTTGCACGGCCAGCGTGACGTTCTTGACGCGCGGCTGTTCGGCGTTGTCGTCGTCGATCAGGGTCTGCAGCAATTCTGGCAGGTGCCAGACGCGGCACAGCTCGCGCTGGATGTCGTGGAAGGTGAAGCCGAGGATCATCTTCTGGGCGTCGGCGCTGCGCATGCCGGGATGGCTCTTCTGCAGGTCCTGGATGGACAGGCCGAGCTTGGGCGCCGTGCACCACACCAGCATTTCGGACAGGTCGTGGAGCAGGGCGGCGATGCGCACTTCTTCCATGTTGATATCGTGGCGCCAGATCGCCCATTCCTGGGCGTAGTCGGCCGCCCGCTGGGCGCGGCGGATGATCTGCAGGATGCCGAGCAGGGCCTGCGGACCGGCTTCCTTGACCTGGTCCTCGATGGTGAACAGCTCGCTGAAGCGATTGAAGAAGGGTTCGATGCCGGCCATCATCACCGCGCTGGCGATGGTCGTGATGTCGTGCTGCAGCGAGCGGCCGCGCATCGGCTGGATGTAGGCCAGGACGCGCACGGTCATGATCGGGTCCTGCAGGATCAGGCGGGCCAGTTCGCGCGCATCGACGCGGTCGAGGTTGGCCCGCATTTCTTCCAGCCGCCGCTTCGTCACGCGCAGGATGGGCAGCCCGTTGTTGCTGAACAGCAGCGTCCAGGATTCGATGTCGGGCAATGCGTGGTCGAGCATGTCTGTCGGCTTTCGAAGAGGGTTTCGGGGGCTGGCAGGGGGAGTGTAAGGGGGGCGACGCCGACGGGCAAGCACCGTGCCGTGCGATAATCGGCGGCAATCAACCATCTTCCGACTTGCCATGCGCTATCAAATCGTTCCGGTAACTCCCTTCGAGCAGAACTGCACCATTTTCTGGTGTGAAAAGACCCGTCAGGCGGCGGTGGTCGACCCCGGCGGCGACATCGAGCGCATCGTTCGCGCCCTGGAGGACGAAAAACTGACCCTGGCCAAGATTCTCGTCACCCACGGCCATATCGATCATGCCGGCGGCGTTGCCGCCCTGCTCGAACGGCTCGATGTGCCGGTCGAAGGGCCGCATGAGGAAGATCGCTTCTGGATCGACGGCATGCCGCAGCAGAGCAAGATGTTCGGCTTCCCCAATGTGCGCAGCTTCGCGCCCACGCGCTGGCTGAAGGGCGGCGACAAGGTGCAGTTCGGCGAGGTCGAGCTAGACGTCCTGCATTGCCCTGGCCATACACCCGGCCATGTCGTCTTCTTCCATGCGCCGAGTCGTCTGGCGCAGGTCGGCGATGTGCTGTTCCAGGGCTCGATCGGGCGCACCGATTTCCCGCGCGGCGATCACGCCACGCTGATCCGTTCGATCAAGGAGCAGCTGTTCCCGCTCGGCGACGACGTCGATTTCATTCCCGGCCACGGACCGATGTCCACCTTCGGCGAGGAACGCCAGTACAACCCCTTCCTGTCCGGGCGTTTCGGCTGATCAGCCGGTACGGATCTTCGCTGCCCAGCTGATGGCCGACAGCTGCGCATCGAGGTAGCTTGCGGCGTCGATCCCCAGCTGCTCAAGTTGCCGGGCGGCGGAATCCAGCTGGCGCCTTTCGGCTGCATCGATCGCCCCCAGCAGCCGACCGAACGGACCGCCGTGGGTACCCAGGGCCTGCTGGGCCACTTCCATCAGCGGCAACTGGTGCAGGATGTCGGCCATCGACATGTTGAGCAGCACGTCAAGCAGCGAGAAGGTGCCGATCATGAAGGCCACGTCGCCGGCGTTCTCCATGTCCGGGGGCAGGTCCAGTTTCGACATCAGCAATTCGAGCAGGCGGCCACGGGCGGCCGCTTTCTGGAGCAGCGGCGTCGGGTGCTGGCCATTGTTCGGATCGGAATAGACCAGCAATTGCAGCCAGCGCTGCAGCTGCCGGCGGCCGAGCAGATTGATGGCCTGGCCGAAACTGGTGATCGGACTGCGCGGTGCCATGGCGGCCGAATTGACCAGGCGCAGCAGGCTGTAGGACAGCTTCGATTCTTCGCGGAATATCTGCTCCAGGTCGCCGGTGTTGGCGTCGCCCTCGATCATGCTCAGCAGCTTGAGCAGCTTGAGCCGCGTCATGTCCGCCTTGTTCTGGGTGGGCGAGCGGACAAGCAGGAATTCGCTGGTGGTGAGCGTGCCGGCATTGGCCAGCGACCAGTCGCGGTCGTTCTGGCTGCTCAGGTCGGTGATGGCGACGATGCTGCGGCTGGCCAGGCCGAGCAGGGTGTAGGGAGGCAGGCTGCGCGCATGGCTGGCGCCGAACAGCAGGTAATCCCAGGTCCCGCTCGCCGGCAGCTTGACGCCGGGGCTGGTGGCCAGGGCCAGTTTCTGGCCGGCCTGTCGCAGCTGGCTCTCCAGGGCGGCTAGCGCTTCCGGGCCGTCCGACGGGATATCGGCCGGGAAAACGATTACCGAGCGCTCGCCCATTTCCTGCAGGCTGCTGCAATTGCTCTCCGCCGGGAAGAACCAGGGCAGGCGCTGGTCGAACTCGGCGAATTGCGGCGATTTCGCCAGCGCGGACAGCAGTTCCGCGCTGCGGGCGCCGGTGGGCAACTCTGCTTTGAAGGCTGACCAGGCGTCGTCCGAACCCAGCATGGGGTGAACGAAGACGTAGGCTAAGGTGGTCATGGTATGTGCTCGGCGTAATTTTTTGGGCAATGCTAACAAAATTGGCGCTTCGGCGCCCTGACGAATGTGGCGAACCAACGTAAAAATCGCATGCTCGTATAATGGGCCGATGATTCCCGGTTACTGGATGCAGGCCTCCACCGAGCTGTCGGCGGGCGATTCGCAGATGGCGGAACTGGTGCTGCGCTACCAGGGCGCCTCGCTCGCTTCGCGCGGCGATCCATTCTGTACGCTGGCGCGTTCCATCGTCGGGCAGCAGATATCGGTCAAGGCCGCCGATGCGGTCTGGGCACGTTTCGTCGCGCAATTGGGTGAAGTGACGCCGGTGCGGGTCGGCGAACTAGGCGAAAGCGGCCTGGCTGGATGCGGTCTGTCAAAACGAAAGATCGAATACCTGAACGATCTGGCGCAGCATTTCCTGTCCGGCCAGCTCGACCCGGCGGTCTGGGCACGCCTGGACGACGACGCCATCATCGCTGAATTGAGCGCCGTGCGCGGCATCGGACGGTGGACGGCGGAAATGTTCCTGATCTTCAACCTGATGCGGCCGGATGTCTTTCCGCTCGACGACATCGGCCTGCAACGTGCCATCTTCGTCCGTTATTTCCAGGGGGAAAAACAGCCGCGCCGAGTCCTGGCCGAATTCGGCGAACGCTGGCGGCCGTGGCGTTCGGTGGCCACCTGGTATTTGTGGCGCAGCCTCGATCCGGTCCCGGTCGAGTACTGAAACGTTAGTGCTATCGCCTTTGGGGTAAAATGCGCCCCAACTTAGCAACCGAGCAGTCCATGAAAACAAGTTTCCTCGACTTCGAGCAATCCATTGCCGACCTTGAAGCCAAGATCGAAGAGCTGCGCTTCGTGCAGGACGATTCCGCCGTCGATATCTCCGAAGAAATCGACCGCCTGGAAAAGAAGAGTGGTCAGCTGACCAAGGATATCTACGCCAAGCTGACCCCATGGCAGATTTCGCAGGTGGCGCGCCATCCGCAGCGCCCCTACACCCTGGATTACCTGTCGCTGATCTTCACCGATTTCGAAGAGATGCACGGCGACCGCGCCTTTGCCGACGACCACGCCATCGTCGGCGGCCTGGCCCGCTTCAACGGCCAGCCGGTGATGGTCATCGGCCATCAGAAGGGGCGTGATACCAAGGAAAAGATCTACCGCAACTTCGGCATGCCGCGCCCGGAAGGCTATCGCAAGGCCCTGCGTCTGATGAAGCTGGCCGAGAAGTTCGGCATTCCAGTGATGACCTTCGTCGACACGCCGGGCGCCTATCCCGGCATCGACGCCGAGGAACGCGGCCAGTCCGAGGCGATCGGCCGCAACCTGTACGTGATGGCCGAACTGAAGGTGCCGGTCATCGTCACCATCATCGGTGAAGGCGGCTCGGGCGGGGCACTGGCCATCGCTGTCGGCGATACCGTGCAAATGCTGCAGTACTCGACCTATTCGGTCATTTCGCCGGAAGGTTGTGCCTCCATCCTGTGGAAGAGCGCCGAAAAGGCACCGGAAGCGGCCGAAACCATGGGCATCACGGCGCAGCGCCTGAAAACCCTGGGGCTGGTCGACAAGGTGGTCAACGAGCCGCTGGGCGGCGCCCATCGCGACCATGCCGCCATGGCGCAGAATCTCAAGAAGGCCTTGCAGGATGCGCTGAAGCAGCTTTCCGGGCTGTCCACCAGCGAACTGCTGGCGGCTCGCTACGAGCGGCTGATGAGCTATGGCCGCTACAAGGAACAATCCGTCAGCTGATCTGCCGCAGCGGGTCGGCGCTTTTTTGGCCGCCCGCCTCGCGCCGGAGGCGCCGCTGTCGGTCGGGCTGTCCGGCGGCTGCGACTCGGTGGTGCTGCTGCATCTCCTGGCCGGGCTGAAACGGACCGGGCCGTTGCTGGCCATCCACGTCCATCACGGCCTGTCGCCCAATGCCGATGCCTGGGCTGCCTTCTGCGGCGACTACTGCCGCCGCCTGGCGGTGCCGCTCACTATTCGCAAAGTTAGCGTCGAGGGCAGAACCGGGCTGGGCCTCGAAGCCGCCGCCCGCCATGCACGCTATGCGGTTTTCGCCCAGATCGCCCAGGGCAACCTGCTGCTCGCCCACCATCGCGGCGATCAGGCGGAAACCGTGCTGTTCAACCTGTTGCGCGGCGCCGGGGTGACCGGGGCGGCCGGCATCCCGATCGAGCGCAACTGGAACGGTCTGCGCCTGCTGCGCCCGCTGCTCGACATCCCGCGCCGCGAGATCGAAGCCTACGCCGAGTCCGCCGGGCTGGACTGGATCACCGACGAAAGCAATGCCGATACGGCATTGACCCGCAACTTCCTGCGCCACGAAGCGCTGGTCGGCCTGAGCCGGCGCTTTCCGGCGGCCGAAGCTTCGCTGGCGCAAGCCGCCGCGAATTTTGCCGAAGCGGCGAGCCTGCTCGACGAACTGGCCGAACTCGACTGGCAACAGGTGAGCGATGGTGTCTCGGCAGCTATGGCCGGGCTGCGTCGCCTGGCCGTGCCGCGCCTCAAGAATCTCCTGCGCTATCGCCTGCGCTGCCTGGGCTGGCAGGTTCCGGTCGCATCCCGGTTGGATGAATTCGCCCGCCAGTTGCAGTCGGCGGCGCCCGATCGGCATCCCGAACTGCAGTTGCCGGACGGCAAGATGCAGGTGGCGGGGGGGCGGCTCCACTGGCTCCTCGGAAAATAAACAAACTGTTACCAAGCGCCTTTCCGCTGCGAATGGGCTTCAGTTACAATCAAAGAATTACTTTTTTCATATACAGGCCATGATTACCGGATCCATTGTCGCCATCGTTACGCCCATGCATGAGGATGGCAGCCTCGATTTGAATTCCTTCCGCAATCTGCTCGATTTCCATGTGCAGGAAGGTACCGATGCCGTCGTGGTCGTCGGCACGACCGGCGAATCGCCGACGGTCAATGTCGAGGAGCATTGCGAACTGATCAAGGTCGCGGTCAATCACATTGCCGGCCGTATCCCGGTCATCGCCGGCACCGGTGGCAATTCGACCTCGGAAGCCATCGAACTGACCGAGTTCGCGAAGAAGGCCGGCGCCGACATGTCGCTGTCCGTCGTGCCCTACTACAACCGTCCGACCCAGGAAGGCATGTACCGCCACTTCAAGGCGATTGCCGAAGCGGTCGAACTGCCGATCCTGCTCTACAACGTGCCGGGGCGCACCGTCGCCGACATGTCCAACGACACCATCCTGCGTCTGGCCGAAGTGCCGGGCATCGTTGGCGTCAAGGATGCGACCGGCAACCTGGATCGCGCCTGCGACCTGATCGCCCGCGCGCCCAAGGATTTCGCGCTGTACACCGGTGACGACATGACGGCCGTGGCGACCATCGCCCTGGGCTTCCATGGCGATATCTCGGTGACCGCCAACGTCGCGCCGCGCCTGATGCACGACATGTGCGTGGCCGCCCGCAGCGGCGACATCGCCAAGGCCCGCGAAATCCACTTCAAGCTCCTCGGCCTGCATCGCGACCTGTTCTGCGAAGCCAACCCGATTCCGGTCAAGTGGGCGGTGCACCAGCTCGGCCTGATGCCGAACGGCATCCGCCTGCCCCTGACCACCCTGTCCGAGGCCAGCCAGCCTCGCGTTCTGGCGGCACTGCGCCAGGCCGGCCTGATTGCCTGACCCTCGTCGGAGTACAAGAAACATGAATCGTCGGCTTTCCGGCCTCTCCCTCTCCCTGCTCGCCGTGGCGCTGGCCGGGTGCAGCATGCTTCCCGATTCGCGCAAGATCGAATACAAGTCCGCCGGCAAGGCGCCGACGCTGGAAATTCCGCCCGATCTGTCGCAGATCGCTCGCGACGACAAGTACCTCGTCCCCGACGCCGCCGGCAAGGGCAGCGCCACTTTCTCGGCCTATAGCGCTGACCGTACGCCGCAAGCGCAGGCACAGAACTCCGTCGTTCTCCCCGAGGTCGACAAGGTGCGCGTCGAGCGCTCCGGCAACCAGCGCTGGCTGGTTGTCACCGCACCCGCCGACAAGCTGTGGGATACGGTCAAGGATTTCTGGCAGGAAACTGGCTTCATCATCAACGTCGAGCGTCCGGAAGCCGGCGTGATGGAGACCGACTGGGCGGAAAACCGCGCCAAGATCAGTCAGGACTTTCTCCGCAATACGCTCGGCCGGCTGCTCGATTCGCTGTACTCGACCGGCGAGCGCGACAAGTTCCGCACCCGCTTCGAGCCGGGTGCCACGCCGGGGACCACCGACATCTTCATCAGCCACCGGGCCATGGAAGAGGTCTATACCTCGTCGGCCAAGGATGATACCCGCTGGCAGCCGCGCGCGGCAGACCCGGAGCTGGAAGCCGAAATGCTGCGCCGCCTGATGGTCCGCCTCGGTTCCGAGGAAAAGCGGGCCGAAGCCTCGCTGGCCTCCGTCAAGGCCGAGCCTAAGGCCAAGCTGGCCAAGTCGGATGACGGTGCCGGCACCCTCGAGGTGTACGAACGTTTTGACCGCGCCTGGCGTCGGGTCGGCCTGGCCCTGGACCGCGTCGGCTTCACCGTCGAAGACCGCGACCGTTCGCGCGGCCTGTATTTCGTCCGCTACGTCGATCCGGATGCCGACAACCGCAGCAAGAAGGACACCGGCCTGCTGTCCAAGCTGGCTTTCTGGAAGAGCGACACGCCGGTCAATACCAATGCCCAGTATCGCATCCACGTCAGCGAAGACAACCAGCAGAGCGTCGTCAAGGTGCTGTCGGCCGAAGGCGGCACCGACAAGTCGGAAACCTCCAAGAAGATTCTCGGCCTGCTCCTCCAGCAGTTGCAGTGATACGTTTTGCCTCGCTCGGCAGCGGTAGCGCGGGCAACGCGCTACTCGTCGAGTCGGGGGCGACCTGCCTGATGCTCGATTGTGGCTTCGGGCTGCGGGAAACCGCGGCCCGCATGCTGCGTCTCGGCAAGCGGCCGGCTGACCTGACCGGGATACTGGTCACCCATGAGCATGGCGATCACGTCGGCGGGGTGTTCCGGCTGGCGCGCAAGCATGGCCTGCCCGTCTGGATGACGCATGGCACCTGGATCGGCTGCCGGCAGGAGCAGGCGGGGCTTGATCTGCGTATCATCGACAGCCATCAGCCTTTTGCTGTCGGCGATTTCGACATTCTTCCCTTTCCGGTGCCGCACGATGCGCGCGAGCCGGTTCAATACGTGTTTTGTGCCGGTGAGCGGCGGCTCGGCGTATTGACCGATATCGGCGAACCGACGGCGCATGTCTGCGCGATGCTTTCCGGCTGCGACGGGCTGGTTCTCGAATTCAACCACGATGCCGGGCAACTGGCCCGCTCGGCCTATCCGCTTTCCCTGAAGCGGCGGATTGCCGGTCGTCTCGGACACCTGGAAAACGAGGTCGCCGCAGCCCTGCTTGGGCGCATCGATTGTTCCCGGCTGCAGCACCTGGTGGCGGCCCACCTGAGCGAACGAAACAATCAGCCGGAACGGGTCCGGGGTATTCTGGCTGCGTTGCTCGGCGCCGGTACATGGAACATTTCGGTGGCGTCGCAGGAACAGGGTTTTGATTGGTGCTGCTTGAGTTAGGTCGATAAAAGCTTCAGGCAACAAAAAACGGGGCCGAAGCCCCGTTTTTTGTTGTTGCTGTGCTGGAAGAATTACTTCTTGTCAGCAGCGGCCGGAGCAGCCGGAGCGGCTTCAGCCGGCTTGGCGTCAGCGGGAGCGGCCGGGGCAGCAGCCGGAGCAGCGGCTTCAGCCGGCTTGGCATCAGCAGGAGCAGCAGCCGGGGCAGCGGCTTCGGCCGGCTTGGCTTC
>DATGXM010000428.1:0-5957 GCA_035298985.1 Azonexus sp.
TCTGTCTTGCTGCTGCCCATCTACGCCTGGTGGCTCGATCGGCGCCGCCTCAAGCGGGGCGGCTAGTCTCGCCGGCCGCTGCCTGGCTTTCGCGCCACGGCGCTACCTTCAACAGCAGCACCATGCCGGGCACGGCCAGGACCGAACACAGCCAGAAGAAATTCAGCCAGCCCAGTTGTTCGACCAGCCAGCCGGCCGACGCGTTGATGAAAGTGCGCGGCACGGCGGCCAGGCTGGTGAACAGCGCCATCTGGGTTGCCGTATAGGCCGGATGCGTGGCGCGGGCGATGAAGGCGACGAAGGCCGCGGTGCCCAGGCCAACCCCCAACGCTTCGAGGCCGATGACGAAGGCCAGCGCAAAACGCTCGCCGGTGCCGATGCTTTCGTAGTGGCCTTGAGACGCGAGCCAGGCAAAGCCGAAGATCGACACCAGCTGAACGACACCGAACAGCCACAGAGCCCGGTTGATGCCCAGCTTGACCATCCACAGGCCGCCGAGCAAAGCGCCGATCACCGCCGGCCACAGCCCGGCATGCTTGGCGATCAGGCCGATGTCGGTCTTGGTGAAGCCCATGTCAAGATAGAAGGGGGTGGCCAGCGCGGTGCACAGGCTGTCGCCCAGCTTGTAGAGGAAGATGAAGCCGAGGACCAGTACGGCGCCGCGCCAGCCCTGGCGGCCCATGAATTCGCGGAAGGGTTCGGTGACCGCCTGGCGCAGGGTCTTCGGCGCACCCTTGACGCGCGGTTCGCTGACCAGCCAGGCCATGGCCATGCCGGGCAGCATGAAGGCGCCGGTGATCCAGAACACTTCGCTCCACGGCAGGCGGTCGGCCAGGATCAGCGACAGCGAGCCGGGAATCAGGCCGGCGATGCGGTAGGCGTTCACATGCACCGCGTTGCCGAGGCCGAGTTCGTTATCGCTGAGAATTTCGCGGCGGAAGGCGTCGACGGCGATGTCCTGGGTGGCTGAAAGCAGCGACAGCAGCGTCGCCAGCCACAGGATGGGCCAGATGTTGTCCTTGGGGCTCAAGCCGCCGAGCGAACCGATGGCGAAGAGCAGGCCGATCTGGGTGAGCAGCATCCAGCCGCGCCGGCGGCCGAAGCCGGGCAGGCTGAAGCGGTCGAGCAGCGGCGCCCACAGGAATTTCCAGGTGTAGGGGAACTGGATCAGGGCGAAGAAACCGATAGTCTTCAGGTCGACGCCCTCGCTGCGCAGCCAAGCCGGCAGCAGGTTGAGCAGCAGGTAGAGCGGCAGGCCCGACGAGAAGCCGGTGAAGATGCAGATCAGCATCTTCCGGGTGAGCAGGGCGGCGAGCCAGGCCGGCATCAGCGCTGCTGGGTCAGGCGATAGACCGCCAGGCTGCCGAGGAAATTCAGTTCGCGTTCGTCGTCGTTCTCGACCATGTTGCCGCCCTCGTCGAGGACGTGGCGCTCTCGGATGATGAGGCCCATCTGCGTACACAGCGCCTCGAAGTCGAGCAGCGTGAAGAAGCGGACGTTGGGCGAGTCGTACCACTGGTAGGGCAGGTCTTCCGAGACCGGCATGCGGCCGTCGAGGACCGAGCGCAGGTTCTTCCAGTAGGCGAAGTTGGGGAAGGAGACGACGGCTTCGCGGCCGACGCGCAGCATTTCGCGCAGGATGCCCTCGGTGTGGCGCACCGTCTGCAGCGTGCGCGACAGCACGACGTGGTCGAAGGACTGGTCGGTGAATTCGTCGAGGCCCTTTTCCAGGTTGCCTTGCAGCACGTTGATGCCGTTCTTGATGGCGGCGAGGATGTTGGCGTCGTCGATTTCGACACCAACGCCGCGCACGCCGCGGGTGTCGATCAGGTGCTTCAGGAGCGTGCCGTCGCCGCAGCCGAGGTCGAGCACGCGATGGCCCGGCTCGATCCAGGCGGAAATGATATCGAAGTCGGGGCGTCCCAGCGTATGTGCCGTCATAGCTTGATGTTCCGCAGGTAGGCAGCGACGACGCCGTGGTAGTGGGCGTCGTCCATCAGGAAGGAATCGTGGCCGAAATTGAGGTCGATCTCGGCGTACGACACGTTGCGGTTGCAGGCGAGCAGGGCGGCGACGATTTCCTTCGAGCGGGCCGGCGTGAAGCGCCAGTCGGTGGTGAAGGAGGCGATCAGGAAGCCGGTGTTCGGGTTGCTGCGGGCCATGGCCTTGGTCAGGTCGCCGTCGTCGAGGCGGGCCGGATCGAAGTAATCGAGCGCCTTGGTCATCAGCAGGTAGGTGTTGGCGTCGAAATAGCCGGCGAACTTGTCGCCCTGGTAGCGCAGGTAGGACTCGACTTCGAACTCGACATCGAAATCGAAGCCGAATGAGCCGTTGCGCAGTTCGCGGCCGAATTTCTCGCCCATCTGGTCGTCGGACAGGTAGGTGATGTGGCCGAGCATGCGGGCCAGGCGCAGGCCGCGTACCGGACGGGTGTTGTGCTCGTAGTAGTTGCCGCCGTGGAAGTCCGGGTCGGTCAGGATGGCCTGGCGGGCGACGTCGTTGAAGGCGATGTTCTGCGCCGACAGCTTGGGCGCCGAGGCGATGATGACGGCGTGGCGGACGCGTTCCGGCTGGCTGATGGTCCACCGCATGGCCTGCATGCCGCCCAGGCTGCCGCCGATGACGGCGGCCCAGGCGTCGATGCCGAGGCGGTCGGCGAGGCGGGCCTGGGCTTCGACCCAGTCGCTGACGGCGACGATGGGGAAGTCAGCGCCCCAGGGTTTGCCGGTGGCCGGGTTGATCGACGACGGGCCGGTCGACCCGTGGCAGCCGCCGGGATTGTTCAGGCCGACGATGAAGAATTTGTCGGTGTCGAGCGGCCGGCCGGGGCCGACGATGTTGTCCCACCAGCCGATGTTGGTCGGCGCGTCGGCGTAATGGCCGGCGACGTGGTGGTGGCCGGACAGGGCGTGGCAGACGAGAATGGCGTTCGACTTGGCGGCGTTGAGAGTGCCGTAGGTCTCGTAGACCAGATCGTAGGCCGGCAGAACGCCGCCACTGCGCAAGTGGAGCGGCTGGTCGAAGTGGGCGCGTTGCGAAGTGACGACGCCGACGGATTGTCCTGGCATGCTGTTCCTGAAACAAAAAACCCAGTTGGCCGAAAACGCGAACTGGGTGGTTCCCGTTTTAGCTGAATTTATAAGCGCCCGCAATCAGAGCTCAAATCGGCGCGGCTGGAGGCCGTCCAGCGTCCGCAGACGATACCGAGCAGACATCGAAAAGTCAATGAAACGAGAGCCTTATCCGTCTGATGCGGGCGGGGAACTTTTGTTAAAATCGGACCGGTCAACTCTTTCGAAAGACCCGAAGCCATGTTGGATCAACGCAGGCATCAACGCATCCGTTTCGGTGTACCACAGACCATCCGGATCGGCTATGGCGGGGCGATCGGCGAGGGGGTCATCGAGAACCTGTCGCTGTCCGGGTTGATGATGCGGACCGCGATGCCGCTCGACATCTCGCACAACATCGGCTGCGAATTCAGTGTTTTTGATTCCCCCGTCATCGATGTGCCGGCTGCCGTGGTCAGCCGGGTCTGCGATCTGTACGGGGTGCGCTTCCAGCCGGGGCCGATCAGCCAGATCCTGATCGAGGATGCGATCAACTCGGCGCTGGCCAGCGGCAAGGCGTCGATACTTTCCGTGCATGAGCTGGGCGGACGCAAGACCATGCGCATCACCGGTGGCCTGTCTGCCGTATTGCGCAGCGATTTCATGCACGCCCTGACCCGGATGGGCGTCGACGAAATCGATCTCGAAGGCGTCACCGCGGTCGAGCAGGCCGGTCTGGCCCTCTGTCTGGTGGCGACCCGGCGGCATGGCGTGGCGCTGGGGACGCAGTCCCCGTGTTTCGCCCAGGCCTGGGAATCGGCGCTGGCCGCACCCGGTGGCCTGGAGAGGATGGAAGCCGGGGTGTAATGGACGATGTGCCGCAGCTTGCGCCGACCTGGTTGGCCGCCGCCACGCTGGCGTTAGTCAGCGCTTCGGCTTGGCCGGAGGACGAGGAGGCGTATTTCAGCGATCTGCCGGTCGTCGCCTCGGTCAGCCGCCTGCCGCAGCGCCTGGCCGATGCGCCGACGGCGGTGACGGTGATCGACCGCGACATGATCAAGGCCTCCGGGGCGCGCGACCTGAGCGACGTGTTTCGCCTGGTCCCCGGTTTCCAGACTTATCCACACAGTACCGAGCCGGCCCGGGTCAGCTACCACGGCCTGAACGACGAGGATTACTCGCCGCGCCTGCAGGTCATGATCGACGGTCGCTCGATGTATTCGCCGCTGTTCGGCAACGGGGTCAATTGGGCGACCTTGCCGGTGGCGCTGGAGGATATCGAGCGCATCGAAGTCGTGCGCGGCACCAACAGCGTTTCCTACGGCAGCAATGCCTTCCTCGGTGTCATCAACATCATCACCATCGATCCGGCGCTGACGCGGGGTGTTTCCGTGTCGGCCAACCACGGTAGCCAGAATGTCCGCGACCATGGCGTGCGCGTCGGCGGGCGGGTCGGCGAGATCGGCGATTTCCGCTTCACCTATCGGCAGCAGAACGACGATGCGCTGGCCAACCGCTATGACTGGATCGACGATTTCCGCTCCCGGCTGTTCGATTTGCGCTTTGACGCAACGCTGGACGAAACCAATACGCTGCAGGTGAACGCCGGCCGTTCGGAAGGGGTGAGCGGGGTCGGCCGGTTGAGAAGCGGGACTTTTTTTGGCCAATCGACCAACCCGATTCGCAGCATGCGGCAGGCCGATACCTATGCCCAGCTCACCTGGCGCCATGTCGTTTCGGCGACGAACGATTTCCAGCTGCGCTACGCCTATGTCGCCGACCGCTCCGACGATGCCTTCAACATCGTCGTTCCGCTCGTGCCGGCGCAGACCTTCCATATCAACCAATCCGGTGACGAGGGTGTCCGCCACGAGTTGGAATTCGTGCATAACCTGCAACTGGCCCCGGCCGGCCGTCTGGCGTGGGGGGCTAGCTGGCGCGAGGACGCCATGCGCTCGGCATGGACTTTGCCCGGTCAAGGCACCGTGCATCGGGACACGGCGCGGCTGTTCGGCAACTGGGAAGCCAAGCCGGCCAGCTGGCTGACCACCAATCTCGGACTGGCCGGCGAGAACGATTCCCTGGCCGGCTTCCAGTGGTCGCCACGGGCCAGTACGAATTTTCACCTGAATCCGGAAAACACGGTCCGCGTCGGCTATTCCCGGGCCTATCGCTCGGGCAGCACTTACGATTATCGGGCGGATTACCGGCTGCGGGTGCAGAGTGGCGCCATCGTCCTCTACGACCGTTACGTCTTTGCGGCCGACCGCGACCTGAAGCCTGAACAGCTGGATACCTGGGAAATAGGCTACCTGGGCGACTGGCGCGCCTGGCGCGCCAGCCTCGATGTGCGGCTGTACGACGAGACGGTTCGCGACCGCCTCTACACCATCGACCGCAACGCGAGTAGCGATACCGTGCCGTCGCTGACCACGCCGATCCAGGATGTGCATATTCGCGGCCTGGAATATCAGCTCAAATGGCAGCCTTTCGCGCCGACCCGCCTGATGTTGACCCAGTCGTTCCCGAGAATCAGCAGCGATTACCTGCCGGCGGCGCTTTCCTACCCCAACGGGACGCTCAGCCAGGCGACGGCCAATCGCAATGTCGATGAACTGACCGAACGCTCGGCGCCGCGCCGATCCACGTCCTTGCTGTGGATGCAGGCTTTGCCGTTCGGCATGCAGTTCTCGCTGGTCGGCTACTGGCAGGACAAGATGAAGTGGTCGTCCAATTCCTGGTCGGCCAAATACCGCCGTTTCGACGCCCGCCTGGGGTATCCGTTCCGCGTCGGCGGGGTGGGCGGAGAAGTGGCCTATGTCGTCCAGTCCCTGAACGGCACGCACGGCGAATACAAGGCCTACGACGGCAGCGGGACCGACCCGGACGGCTCGGGGCGCATTGTCG
>DATGXM010000429.1:0-3188 GCA_035298985.1 Azonexus sp.
GATCATGCTGCCGACATCGACACGGACCCCTTCGATGCGTTCGCCGATATCGCGGGTGGCCTTGCTGGTCCGCTCGGCCAGCTTGCGCACCTCGTCGGCAACCACGGCAAAGCCGCGCCCCTGCTCGCCGGCACGGGCGGCCTCGATGGCGGCATTGAGCGCCAGCAGATTGGTCTGTGCGGCAATTTCGGCGATCAGCTCGACGATGACGTCGATTTCCTGCGAGCGCTGGCCGAGGCGGCTGGCGCTGTTGGACGTTTCCTGCACCGTGGCGACCAGGCTTTCCAGGCTGTGCGCCAGGCCGTTCACCCGCTCGACCCCGGTCACCGCCATCTGCCCGGAGGCCTCGGCCACCGAGGCGGCGCCCTGGGCGCTTTCGCTGGTCATGCCCAGGCTGACGGTCAGTTGCTCCAGCGTCGCCGAGGAGGACAGCGTGATGTCGCGCTGGCGGCGCACGCCGTCGTCGCCACCGCGGGCGTTGACGTTGCTTTCGCCGGCCACGCTGGAAATCTCCTGCGACATCCGGGCAAAGGACAGGAACAGTCCGGACAGGGAGCGGGCCATGCCGTTCAGGCGTTCGGCCAGCGGCGCCAGCGTGGCGCAACGCCGGGTATCGAGGCGGCTGACCAGGCGGCCGGCCGCCAGTTCGAGGGCGAAACCGTCGATCAAGGTCAGTGCCGCCGCCAGCCCGCGCTGCATCCCAAAAAAGAGGGCCAGCGACATGCCGAGCGAGACTGCAGCGGCCACCGCCCACGGCGCGGGTGGATCGCTCAACGCCGCAGCAGTCACGGCCGCGCCCCCACCCGCTGCCAGCAGCCAGCCGGCCAACAAACGGCGGCGCAAGGCGTTCATGCAGGCGCTCAAGGCGGGTAGCGATTCAGTCCGTGTCATAGCGGGCAGGCACAAGGTGATGAGATTGCCTTTCCCTAAGCAACTCCCTTGCCACGCTACAGAACGGAATAATTCTTCTTTTCAAATCAAGGCAATGCACCGGTTGTCAGGCATACGCGATAGGCAAAACCGCCGGCGACCACATTTCGCGGTGGTGCACCGCACCAAACAGGTGCTGCCAGCGCACCGGGCGCAACGCGGAGGCGCACCGGAAGCGTGCATCCGGATACTGTGTTGCGCAGCAGCTATAATTGACGTTTTGCCACGCACCGAGAAGAACGTCATGGAAGCCGAACAACTCAACAGCATCTCCAACAAGCTCGACGATCTGGCGCAGCGCGCCGCCGAGCTTCGGAGGTATCTTTGACTACGATCACAAGCGCGAACGCCTGACCCTCCTGAACAAGGAGATGGAAGATCCCAAGATCTGGGACGATCCGAAATACGCCCAGGAACTGGGCAAGGAAAAGAAGGCGCTCGAAGACATCGTGCTCGTCCTCGAAGCCGTCGATAACGGCGTCAATGACGGCCGCGAACTGTTCGCCATGGGCAAGGAAGACGGCGACGACGACACCCTGCTCGCCGTCGAGGCCGACAACGCCGAGCTGGAAAAGAAGCTCGCCGCCCTCGAATTCCGCCGCATGTTCAACAATCCGTCCGACCCGATGCCCTGCTTCCTGGAAATTCAGGCCGGCGCCGGCGGCACGGAAGCCCAGGACTGGGCGTCGATGCTGCTGCGCATGTACCTGAAGTACGGCGAAAAGAAGGGCTTCTCGGTCGAGGTCATGGAAGAGTCCGAAGGCGACGTGGCCGGCATCAAGAGCGCCACCGTCAAGTTCTCCGGCGACTACGCCTACGGCACGCTGCGCACCGAGACCGGCATCCACCGCCTGGTCCGCAAGTCGCCGTTCGACTCCAACGCCCGTCGCCACACCAGCTTCACGTCGGTCTTCGTGTTCCCGGAAGTCGATGACTCGATCGAAATCGCCATCAACCCGGCCGACGTGCGCACCGACACCTACCGCGCTTCCGGCGCCGGCGGCCAGCACATCAACAAGACCGACTCCGCTGTCCGTCTGACCCACGTGCCGACCGGCATCGTCGTCCAGTGCCAGAACGACCGTTCGCAGCACCGCAACCGCGACGAAGCCTGGCAGATGCTGCGCGCCCGCCTCTACGAGTTCGAACTGCGCAAGCAGTAGGCCGAGCAGCAGAAGCTGGAAGACGCCAAGTCCAACATCGGCTGGGGCCACCAGATCCGCTCCTACGTGCTCGACCAGTCGCGCATCAAGGATCTGCGCACCAACCACGAAACCGGCAACACCCAGGCCGTGCTCGACGGCGACCTCGATCCCTTCATCGAGGCCAGCCTGAAGCAAGGCGTATAAGTGGTCTGCCCCGCAGATAGCGAAACATGAAAACTCGTCTTTGCCCCGCTGGCGTTGTTGCTCATCCTCGCAATAGCATCGGCTATTGCTGTGGTTCGCGCCTAGCCAGCAGGGCAAATCCTTCGCTTTCATTTTGTTCCGCTACCTGCGGGGCAGGCCACTAGCCGCCCAACCAGCCGATGAGGCGCTTCCTCGTCTGGCTGGCGATCGTCCTGCTGCTGCCCGTGCTGGCGGCAGCAGTTCTCCTTCTCGCCGCCCTCGACAGCAAGCCGCTGGTCGAACGCAGCGACGCCATTTCGCCCATCGCCGTGGCCCAGGTCCGGCGCCTGCTGGCCACCCACGATCCGCGGCACCAGCAGGCCGGCAGCGTCGCCGCCGTGGACATCCCGGCCAACCTGATCGACGAGGGACTCAACTACGTCGCCGGGCGCTTCCTGCACGGGCGCGGCGACTTCGCGCTGACTGACGGCGCCGGCCTGGCCCGCCTGACCATCGTGCTGCCCGGCCAGCATTTCCTCAATATCACCGCCGCGCTGCGGCCGGTCGCCGGCAAACCGGCCATCGCTCAGGCCCGGCTGGGCCGCCTGCCCGTTCCAGCCGCGCTGGCCGAATACCTGGTCGTCACGGCCGTCGCCGCCAGCGGTTTCAGCCGCGAATGGCAACTGGGGCTCGACGCCATCCGGGACATCCAGGTCAATGCGAGCAGCGGCATGGTGACCGTCACTTACCAGTGGGAACCGCAGATACTCGACCGCGCGCGGGCCGTCGCCCTGTCCGAGGACGAAATCCGGCTGCTTCGCGAAGCCCAGCAGTCGCTTGCCGCCCTGCTCGCTCACCGCGCGCCCGGCTCGCCGATCACGCTGGCCGAGATCCTGCACGCGACCATCCCTGCCGATGCCGACCCCGTCG
>DATGXM010000430.1:0-34837 GCA_035298985.1 Azonexus sp.
GCCTGCCCGATAGTATTCGTAGATCTTGGCCGGAACCTGGTGATTGCACACACTGCCCTGGAACAGCAGCAAGGCATCGGCGCGCAGCATTTCCTGCAGCGCTTCGCGATAAGGGACGACTGGCTCGAGATGCACGATGTCATCGATCTTGAGCTCTTCGAGCATCGGTTTGTACAGACCGTCGCTACCGGTGGCGCGAAGGACGATACGGACAGATTTGCCGTCGATCTTGCCGGCATCCTTGAGCATGCTGATCGCCGCGAAGAAAGGGCGGGGATCGCGCTCCTTGGGGTAAAGCACGCCACTATGCACCAGGGTCAGCTGTCCGTCCTGACCCAGCGGAGCTTGAGACAAGCAGTTTTCGGCATCGCGGAAATTTTCCTCATCGAAGCCGTTCTCGATCACTGCCCAGCGGTCCGCAGAGATTTCCGGATAGCGTTCGGCATACATGTCGCGCGTCGGCACCGTGGTGAATACCGCCTTGGCACAGTGCCTGACAGCCTCTTCCTCGAGGCGGCGATGGACTCGCCAGGTCAATGGATCGCGGGGATAGCCCGGCTCGGTCATGGAGTCCCGGAAATCGGCAACCCAGGGCAAGCCGCTGCGCTTCTGCAGACTCAGGCCGATGCGGTGTGCCGTGGCAATCGGAAAGGTCGACATGATGGCCTGCGGCTTATATTTGCGGATCATTTTCATGCCGGTCCACACTGCCGCCGGCCACCAGCTGACCCAGCGATCCGGCTGGGCCATCCAATGCAGGTATTTGCCCCGGATCGCCAGATGTCGCGATGTATCGAGTCCGAAAGCCCGCTCCACGACGACGCCCGGCGGAATTTCCCCGAGTTGGTCCGGACTGGTGATTTCGTAGGCATTGGGCGAAACGGTCAGCACGAGCGGCTCCCAGCCGAATTCGCGCAGATAGGCACAGAATTTCAGGGTGCGCTGAATACCACTGCTCACTCGAACCGGTGGGAAGTGGTACGCAATCATCAAGAGCCGCTTGTTATTTTCCATAAATTTCTTGTACGCCCATTGTCTTGCTGGCATCCCTTTGGGACTGTTTGTTGTCACTGCATGCCAAAGTAGCTACTCCCCCGTCCCGAGAGGAAAACGCCACCAAAGAACAACCTGTCATATTACATGAGCAAGCGCCCCCCCTGCTTTTTCACGTAGTGCGCCAGTCATGATAAGGAAGAGCGGGAAGCCCTCCCTGTGAAATACTTCGCACCGGACAGGCCAAAGTCCCCGGCCCTCCTTGATTTCAGCCCCTACACCTTGAAATGCGGAGCTTTGGCGCGCAGCCATTGCTCGAGCATCATGGAAATCCAGATCATTTCGCCGTAGTACCCGGGATGCTCATTCAGCAGGCGTGTCAAAAGCGTCTCGGCAAATTCGCTGCGCAGTATCCCTCGCCCGGCCAGTCCGCGCACCGAATCCGCGGCCAATTCGAACAGCGCCGGATTTTTGGTCAACCACACGCCAAACGGCAGCCCGAACCCCTGTTTTTTCTTGACGATGATTTCATCCGGCAGGAATCCACGTAGCGCCTCCTTGAAAAACCACCGGAGCTCCATGCCGCGTAGCTTGTAGTCCGTCGGCAGGCCGATGGAGAAATCGACAAGGTCATCGTCAAGCATCGGAAAGCCGACCTTGATCCCGGCCAGCCGAGTGGTTCCGGTGACCTTGGGCAAATCAATTTCGCCCAGCGTGTAACGCCAGTCGAAAGCCAACTCGCGGTTGGTCTTGGTCTTTGCCTTGGCACTCCGCCATACCTCGCGTTGATGCGCCAGGGGCAGGGAAATATCAACTTGCGCTAGGAGTTCCGCGGTCAACGCCTGCGCGGGTCCAAGACGGGTAATCAGGTTATACATCTGCAGACGATCGGGCATCGGCGCGCTTGCCTGCTCGGTGTAGCTCGCCGCCTTGCGGATCAGGCCGATACTGCTCTCCCCTCGCCCTTTGAAAACGGGTTCAAGAATGCCGCGCCGGATCACGCCAGGCAAATACTGGTAACGGTCGAAGATCTTCTGACGGGCATAACGCGAGTTACCCCCGAAGAGTTCGTCGCCGCCATCCCCGGCCAGAATGGTAGTCAGTCCATCCTCGCGAGCCATCCTGGCACAGTAATAGGCGGGCAGCGCCGATGAGTTTCCGAACGGCTGATCATAGCTGGCGGCGACCATCGGGATGCTGGTGACCAGGTCGGAGGGCGTCACGTAATACTCGTGATGTTCCGTCCCGAATTTCTTGGCGGCAATGCGCGCGAATTCCATTTCATCATAGCCTTCGGCCTCGAAACCAATGGAGTAGGTGGCCGCTGGAGTGGAACGTGCCCGTCCTATCATGCCGGCCACGGTAGAACTGTCCGTGCCGCCGCTAAGGAAGCAACCGGCTTTTCCGCCATCGAGCTGGCGCGCTACGGCCGTCTGCAGCAGCCTCCGAAACTCCGTGCGCAGCTCTTCGAAAGAGGGCGCAGTGTTTTCGACAAACTCGGGAATCCAATAGGGCTGGACTTTTGTCTGGCCATTTTCGAATAGTACGCAATGCCCCGGCGGTACCCGGAAAATTCCCTTGTAGATCGTTCGTGGCGATGGAATGGCATGGAAATAGAGGTAGTCGAAAATGGCCTGGGAATCGATCTCTACGCTGGCGTCGGTCAGTTCATCGGCCCGTTCGGCAAACCGCAACTGATCCCCAACCTGGCGATAGCACAGGCTTCTGACGGCAAATCGGTCAACCGCCAGGAAGGTCCGGCCGCCGACATCGCTCAATCCGACGGCAAAATCACCGGCGACAGCCGCCGGAGCGAACATTCCTTTTTCCCGGAATGCCTTTTCCCATCCGGCCACATCGCCCTTCTGCCCAGCGACTTCAGCCAGCGAACCATCCTTGAATCGCGGCTTGCCCAGAGACAATGCGGAAATGACGCTTAGTTCACGGTTCATATTCATGCCGATAAGATAATTTTTAAAATTCAGGTACGGGACCGGATTGCGAGCGGCAAGCTCTTTCCAAAATGTACGCCAAGTCCCATTGTCGCAACCACTGCCAGTTGCACTACACACCACCGCCAGAACAGCACATCCTGGCTCAACAGATGACTACGATCAGGCCCCAGCAAAAACTGTACGCCGGAAAATATCTGTCCGTACTTTTCAATGGCCTGGTCCACCCCCTGGTTAAGGAGCCACCAGCCCACGGGAAGAGCGGCGATGGATGAAACCACTACGGTCAACGTGCGACGGCGAGGCTGGCCAGGCAATTCGGCAACCTCAAGCGCATTCAGACTGATCAGGAACAACAGGCCATAAAGAAAGCCGCCTCCGCCCAGCCCCCACGCCCCGTCACGGGCGATCAGCTCATACAGGTTGTCGGTCGAGCTCCAGTCAAAGCATATCGCTTTGCACAGCCACAGGATAAGCAGGACCATAACGAGAAGAGGCAAGGTTCGAGCTGACTTCACAGGGGGCGATTTCCATCGTTCATGGGCAAAAATCATCATCCCGAGAACCAGGACCACCGGTGCAAAGAGAGCCCAGTAGCGTACGCAGGTCTCGACAAAACCGATCCGCTCGGGTGCGTCGAGGGTCAGGAAAATATCCCGCCAAACCTCTCCCCAGGCGTTCTCCTTGGTGACAAGCCGGAACTGATCGGCTGCCCCAACAATATCCCCGATGCTTTCGCTCGTTGCCGACCACCAGATAAGTGTCAGGCTGATCATGCTGACCACAATGGACAGCGGGAAAACCATAACTTCAGGATATCGCGCCACTGCGAGGGTCCGGCCAAACCATGCTGAACCCGCGCCAATCCACAGCACAGCCAGTGCGAAGATAGCGAGCACCACAAGATTCCCGTCGTCACGGAACAATTCACGAACGTTGTACGGGATGTTGGGTAGCTGGAGCACCAGCTTGATGCTTACCGCAATCAGGAACACCGTGGCAAGAATGGAAAGAACATTCGCACGCATGCCGGACACAGGAACGGAAGGCGGCACTGATTGCCGCGCCTGCATCACAGGATGGTCTTCGTCCGGCAAGTCATTTGGCGACGACAGACGTTGCCATGCAGTTTGAATCAACGGCCCCATGAATGCCACCAACAACGGTTCGGTCAGTGCGGCAGTACGTGTTGCGATAACTCCCTGGGCAATTTCCATGACCAGCACCCAGAACGCCAAGCCGATAGCGGCGACAACACCATTGGCGCCGACCGTCTGCAGGCAAAACAGTATTGCCGCGTAGACAAACAGGTTCTGGACCAAGGAACGTAGATTGGTCAGCATCGAACCCTGCAGCAGTTCATCGAAAGGCAGCCAACCAAAAGCCGATGGTTCGACCTTCAAGGCAAAGGGCGCCAATGCATCGATCGTGTATCCGACGCACAGCGCGACTGCAATGCAAGCCAGGCGACGATCCTCCGACAAGCGGCGAAGGAGCAGCCATCCGACAAACCCTGCAGCGAGCCCCAAGGGCATGGCGCTACTCAGGGAGACGTCCACAATCACGAATTTTCCCAACAGGCAGGCGGCTATGAACAGGGCCTGCAATATCCATGAACGTTGCATGCCGACGATCGCGGCCGATAGTTCACCGACAAATACCCCCAGCGCCAAGTAGCGGCACAAGGTTCCCGCTGCACTGCTCCCGAACGACAGGAGATCCCGAACATGTTGTTTGAACAGCTGAAAGTCCAAGCTCGGAACCAGGGGAAGCCATTCAATCACCAGCCACAGGCCGAGCATGTATGCGGCCCGAACCTGCCCGGCGCTCAAGCCGACGAACAGCCGGGGACGAGTAGCCAGCATCCGTCCAATGCCGGTTCCGAGCAGGCAACCGGCAACATTCCAGACGACATCCCCGATGCTGGCGCTGCGTGCCGGAATCCATACCTGGATCACCTGCAGGATAAAGGCCAAGACACAGCCAAGGCCGATAGTCCATGTCACCGCCCTCCCGAAGCTTCGCTTGGGGAACAGGGCCAAAATGCCGAACAAGCCCCATGGAACAAAAAGGCCGATATTGCCTAGAACATCGCCACGGGAACTAAACAAGTCCCACTCAAGAAAGAGCTTTGCAAAAGCCCCCTCGGAAGCCGGAGAAAATGAAAAGGGATAAAGCGATCCGTACGAAATCAGACAGGCAATGGCGAAGAGGTAAGTCGACGAAAAAGACTGGACGCCAGCCAATGAACGACGTTGTCTCTGCCGCATGTCTAGCTTCAATCGCCAGCAAGCAGCCTAGTTGGCGCCACTGAGTTCTTGCACCACACTCACCAGCGAGCCGACGCTATCAAATACAGCGCCGTCGAGTCTTTCTTCGGGAAATTCAAAAGAAAACGCCTCTTCCAGCGAGGCGACAAGGGTCACTATGGCCATTGAATCAAGTTGTGGCAAAGCGCCCCGCAATGGCGTTTTCTCAGTGAAGGTCAAAGCCTTTCCCTGAAGATTCAAGTCACGATCAATAATCTGAAGGAGAGCGTGGAGGGTATTCATAATCTTCCAGAAAATTGTTGAAGGATCACAGATCAAGGGCCACAGATTCTGAATACAAATAGTCGATGTCAGATGCCGACAAGCTTGTACTCAGAAACTGCTTCGGGTTAAAGCCGGTACGCACCATTGCAAATCGAGGCATGATTTTGAGCGTTCGCTGTTCGACATGCGTAGTCATGACCCCTTTCCAAAAAAAATACCAACTCAGCAGCGAAAAATGACGAGTGAATTCATTGGGGTCACTGACATGAATAATACGCGAACTGGAAAATCCTTTGAAATGACCTTTTTTATAGATGACGTAGCACCAGTGCCCTGGCGTCCCGAATACCACATGCATGAGCCAGGGAAACCGTACATGGTCACGCCAGACGGTCAGTTGCCCTGCATCCAGAACCCTCTCAATTTCGGAAGGGTCATCAATCACCCGCCCAGACCATGAAGGTAACGGCAGGTTGGGAATCACCGCCACACCGTCCTCGAGCGCCGCAAATTTCAAGAACTGCAACACTCCCGCAACGACCTTGGTCGGCGAAAAATCAGTGAAATGATAGCCATCCTGCCGCACGACATGCATGGCCAGCTGCATGCTGAATTTGCGATGACTATCGAGGACGCACCAGCTGGTGATATTGCAGAATTTCTCGACCTTGCCCCGAATGATGCGGTCTGCATAGTAGGCACCAATGCCGCCTACCACCCTGCCCTCGTCTTTCATCAGAAAACCATAGTTTGGACGATCCTCCGTCCACGTAGTTTTCAACCCCGAAATCCAATCCTGCTTGCTGCGCTTGGCAGGCATGTTGTCAGCCAGAAAGGCGGCAAATTCGGGCAAATTGCAGTCAGTAATCGGCTCAATAATCGGCTTTGCCATGCTTCCTAACTTTCACAAGCGGTAGAACAGGAATCAAGCTGACGTAATGGTTTCAGCCACTCCACGCCCCACTGTCCAACCTGATCGCGCCACTCTGCCGTAGAAAAGGTGTGGTCGGCGTATGGAAGGTCATGCCTCACCGTATTCCGTTCAGCCAGGCATTTTTTCCAGGCCGGCATAGCCGCGACAAGGTCGTCGAACTCCTTGGCAACCATGTCGCGACCGCTCATGACGAGCATGACCTGGCCTTTGAATCTCGACAATCCATAAAGCATGCGATCGGGAAGTGTTCCTTGGTGAGCCAGCGAAGAATCATCACTGTTGACATGCTTGGCAGCACCTAAACCAATGGCTGTCGAGAACATGTGCACAGCTGAACGCACGGAAGCGAAAACGTTGAATTTAAGGCTGAGCACCTTAGCCCAAAATGACCTTTGCATCAAACGATTCAAATAGTAATGGCGGACCACCGCCTTCGCCTGACCCTCTTCGGTCCGTACCCAAGGATTCAGCATGACGATGCGAGCCACTCTGGGGTCTTTATGAGCGTAGAACAACGAAGCGGAGCAGGCATTGCATTCGCCCCAAAGTATCACGCCCTTCAGCGACGGATATTCCGCAAAAAGCTTGTCGATTGCGGCACGTAGGTCTTCCTCGGCGTCCTCAAAACCGGTATAGCTGCCATAACTGTCTCCCATACCGGCGAAATCGAAGCGCAACACCGGAAAGCCGATCCCGGCAAACATGCGAGCCCAAAGGACGAGTTGACGATGACCGCCGATACGATATTGCGGCCCCCCCGCAACAATGATCAATATGCCATATTCCGGGCTACCGTCGGCATGGTGCAACATCCCTACCAGTGGCACGCCACGGCTCTCGAATACGATCGGTGTTTCGTTCATTTGGCCGCCAACAGGGATTGCATCCAACTAGAAGTTTTGTGAATCAATTCCGGCGCGGCAACACGGTCGTGCAAGGCCCAAAACGCAGGTCCGTCAAACGATTCCACGGCAACTTGGGTTCCGGACTGTTTCCAGGCATCGAGCAGTTGTCGACTGGCCGGCGAAATATCGAATTCCTCTCCATTGCCCTTTTCAAACCAGGCGACAGATACACCAACCGATGGCAAAAGGCTGGACAGACGCATGTTATCTAGCGCTGAAGCCATTTCCGGGTGAATTTCGTAACCCGCAATTTCAATGCTTTTCCCTTCGCTCAGGCTTGCCCGGAGCGTATTGCTCGTCTCCTTCGGAATATCCGTACGATCCATATTCCCGGCAATTCGCATACGCATGAATTGCGTCAAGTACAGTTTTCCGTCGATGACGGGCTGCCAGGCAATTATCGCCGGAACAAGCGCCTCGCCAGCAATGGAAGCCAATGCCAACGGAACACCAAGGCGGATACCAAGCAGTGCCAGGCAGCCTCCGGGCTTATCGTTGAGCCATGCTCGCGCCTGTCGAACGTTATCTAGCCACAATTCCCAACGTGCGTCGTTGTATTGCCCGTCGGACTCCCCTGTTCCGAAGAGGTCTACAACCAACGTGCCGATACCGTGTCTTGCCAGTTCCTGTGCCTGAATCGTAACCATGCTGCGGCAACGGTTCATTTCTTCATTGTGCGCCGGTACGACCAGAACGTTGCCCCGCACATTGCCGACAGGTTCGTGATACACCGCGAACAGCCGCCCTTCTGGGGTCGGCATGAAAAAGGGCTTGGGTGCCGAAGGCAGTCTTTCCGTCAACGCTCTGACCTCATGCCTGTATCAAAGCAGGTTCTTTTTGCGCAGAACAAACTCGGCCATACGCGCCAGCGAGCCAAGGTTATCGACATTGATTTCTTCCTGAGCAAGAGGAATCGCGTAGTGCTTCTCATACCATGCAATCAACTCAAGCAGGCCGGTGGAGTCAATGAGCCCCGTCGCCGGGATGATCTCGTCTACCTGAAGTTCGGAAGCATCATCACCGGTTTGGGCGGCGATTTCGACAATCTTGGCTTTAATTTCTGCTTCAAGCGCCTCTTGGCTGAATGACATTTAGGTGTATCCCTTTAGTTGGTTTTGGGTGGGGTAGCAATTTTTTTCAGGGCCGCGACGACCTGTCCGCCGTTAAGCACGCGATGATCGTAACTGGCTCCCAGCACCGCCATTCCGTTGCGGCCTGCGGCATGGGCCACCATGAAGGCAGTGTGTGGCGGCAATATCGGAATGTGTCGAGTAACTTTCCAGCGCTCCATGCTGGAAAAACCGATGGTCGCACCAGTGGTTTCAGCTTCCCGCAAGTTATGGCCAGCCGCTCTGCGCAAGACGTCCCCCAGCGCATTGACGAACCCCAGTTCGTCCATCTCGTGGGCTTCGCGTACCACGGCAAGATAAAGCGCTTCACCAGCCTGAATCGTAAAGCCGAGGTTCAATGGCTCGTATTCGTAACGCTTGTTCGCCACAAAGGTGGCATTGATACGCGGCATCTCCTGTGCAACCTGGATCAAGCGCCAAGCCATCAGCGGCAAAAGCGGGGGCATTAGCAGGCCCTTATCCTCCTGGAAGCGTTTGGCATACTCGGTCCATGCGGCAATCTCGTATTCAATCTCGATATATCCCGGTACGGCAAAATCACGATGCCAGCTGACCGTAGCTGCCATCCCTTTTTCTTCACGAGTGAGATCTACGGCGGAACCAGCAACCGATGGCCTTACATCAGCGGGTCGATCAACCACCGCGCGATTTCCAGCAGACGCATCATTGCTCATGCCACGTTCTGCCATGAAGCGCTCGACGGCTTCGACCGTCAGCCGACCGTCGATAGGCTGGATGGCATCGGCATTCAAACGATGGCGGTTGATCAAAAGCCGCGCCTTGGCGGTAACTTGAGAGCCTCTTCCACTAACTGACTGGCCGGTCTCTTCTTTCGACTCAGGGATTTCCTCTTCGGGAGACTTTCCGATCCACAGCATGATGCTGCCAACCTTGACCACCTCCTCCGGTTGCCCGACCAAACCGAGCACATACCCGGCCTCCGGTGCGGTAACGTCCATTACCGCTTTGTCAGTCTCGATCTGGCCGAGAATCTGATCGGCAGCTACCTTACTTCCCTTGACGATTTGATAGCCAAGAATCTTGACTTCGTCATCGTTGTTATTGATGCGCGGCACATAAATTGGAGTTGCCATCTTACAGTTCCGATATCTACAGAAGGTCCATTACAGCCGCAACAACCGATTGCTCATCAGGCAGTTGAGCGCTTTCCAAGCTACGTGCCGAAGCAATCGGCACAGGAGCCGCACCCAATCGCGCAATCCTGCCTTGGTACCCATTCTCGGCCAGCAATGCCAGGACTTCGGCGCTAAACCCAAAGTGATGGTGAGCCTCTTCGACAACGAGTATTCGAGGCCGATTCATCAACAAGCCAAGCAGTGTTTCGCGTGGCAGCGGAGCAAGCAAAGCCGGCGCCACAATTTCGACCGAGAGTTCCTCGTCATCCGCCAGAATTCGCGCCGCCTTTTCCGTTACGGGCAACATGCCGCCGTAGGACAGCAGGGTGATATCCGGCTCATCGCTGCCGCTGCGCAGGGTGGGGAATAGTGACGAACCGATATCGGCGATATCGGGCTCGACTTCCACATAATCTCCGGCATCGAGTTTTTCCCCATACAGGAGCTTGTGCTCCAGGAACAGGGTCGGGTTATCCCAACGCTGGCTGGCGTTGATCAACAACTGACCGAGGTTGTGCCGGTGACTACCGTAGAGCACGGTGAGCCCCGGTACGGAAACAAACAAGTTTTCGAGGCTCTGGCTATGTGTCGGTCCATAGCCGCGCCGACCGCCGCATGGCGTGCGGATGATCACTGGCACCGATGCGTGCTCAAACATCCCCGGAAATTTGACCGCGTGGTTGTATATCTGGTCCATACACAGCGTCAGGAAATCGGCAAACATGATTTCCACGATGGGCTTCTTGCCAGCCATCGCCAGTCCAATGCCGGCGCCGGTAATTCCCGCCTCGCTGATCGGGGTAGAAATGACGCGATTCTTGAATTGCTCCGACAGACCAGCCGTCACCTTGAAAGCACCACCATAGGGATCATGCAGATCCTCCCCGATCAACATGACATCCGGATCAGCCGTAAGCAACTGCTTTAGCGCGTCGTTGAGGGCCGCCCGAACATTGGGCAGCCCGTCCACCAATTGCGGACAATCCTGTTTTTTCGCCGGCCGGAAGACATGCTCGGGAACCTCATCGAAAAGCGCGATGGGAGAGGCCAAAGCGGCTTGTTCCACTTGCGCGACATATTCCCGGCAGCGTGCCGTAATTTCGGCCACCTCGTTTTCGGAAAGCCTTGCAGCAAGCGCCATGAGCGGATCGCCCGAAACTAGGCCTGCCAATTCAGCGGGGTCACGCAAATCGTCCCCTTTGCTATGCGGCCCGAGGCGACCGGTATCGATCACCAGCATCCCAGGATGTCCACTCTCGCGAACGGCTGCTACAACACGCTCGACATCCGTCATGAAATTTTCATCGCGATCGGATAGCCGCCACGTGGAAAGACCGAAAGCCTTGCCGCGCAAAATGATGTCGCCACCGATCGTATCCCGCGTGTAGGTGGTCTGCGCGATGCCGTTGTGTTCTACCACAAAGAGCACTGGAACCTTCCAGATCGACGCTAGGTTCATACTTTCATACAGCAAGCCCTCGCCTAGGGTTCCGTCGCCGACGACAACGGCGACAATGCCGGAACTGCCACGGGACTTGTTTGCAGCGGCCAGACCAACGCTGATGCCCGTCATACCTGCCTGCACGCCATTGCTGTGAAAATTTCTGAACGCTATATGCTGGCTTCCGCCATAGCCGCCACAAATTCCACTCTGGCGTCCCATGATTTCCGCAACAAGACCGACAAAGTCACCCGAGTAGGTCATGAAATGTCCGTGGTTGCGATGATTGGAAAGCACATGATCATCGGGATGCGACAGCGCACGAACAACAGACATCTGGCAAAGCTCCTGCCCAAGGCAGGTGTGTGTCGTACCAGAAACCAGGCCTCGGCTAAAAAGCTCAAGAATCAGCTTTTCGGTTTCTCTGATCAGCAGCCCAAACAAAAACAATTCATTTGGCGATGACGCTATCAAGGGCTTGCCATGCTCATCGACTGCAATAATTGGGGTAATAGCCATCGGTCAGTCCAATAGATGCCAAAATTTAGGCATCCACAACAGAAACAGAACTTTTGATCTTATCCGGCAAAGTCTTTCAACATCAGACCTTGGTGGCAACGAACTGAGCAAGAGAGCCCACAGTAGCAAAAATCGCCCCGTCGATTTCGTCATCATCAACTGCACAGGCAAAACGCTCCTCAATCGCCGATATGAGGGCGACAACAGCCATCGAATCAAGCTCCGGAATACTGCCCAGCAAGGGGGTATCATCATCAAAAGAACGCCCCCGCCCCCCCAAATGCAACACATTGTCCAGCAAGATCTTAACTTCTTTATTGATATCCACCCACAACCCCTGTTATCTAACTAGGAACCAGACTCTATCAAAGATAAGCTGGGTAACCTTGTGAGATACTTCACACGACAAATAGCTAACCATACGTCATCCTGACATACAAATTCGATTTTACCACCTGCATCGCCCCGCCCCATGACTGATTCAATACTCCTACATGAACTGATCCGCCAATCGGCCAGCCGGATGCCCAACCGAACCGCTTTAACTTACGGCGCAGAGCACATGAGCTATCAGGAGCTGCATCAAGCGGTCGAACAGTTTTCCGCGGGGCTGATTCATTTGGGTATCGCCCGTGGCGAACGCATAGCGATATACCTCGAGAAACGCTTTGAAACAGTCATCGCCAGCTTCGGAGCGCCGGCTGCCGGTAGCGTTTTCGTCCCCCTCAATCCTATTCTCAAGGCTGAACAGGTCGGTTATATCCTTCGAGACTGCAATGTGCGAGTGCTCGTAACCTCGGCAGAACGCTTGGCATTGCTACGTGACGCACTACCGGGCTGCCACGACCTTCGCCACGTGGTCGTTCTCGACACGCCAGAATCGATAGCGCCCATTTCTGGCCTAAACATGCTTACCTGGTCTGATTTACTTGCGGCACCGCCCGCCGCCGGCCATCGCATCATCGATACCGATATGCTGGGCATCCTGTACACCTCAGGCAGCACAGGAAAACCCAAAGGAGTCGTCCTTTCCCATCGCAATATGGTCGTTGGTGCAAAGAGCGTTGCCAGCTATTTGGAAAATCGCTCGGACGACACCCTGCTGGCCGCCCTGCCACTTTCGTTCGATGCCGGCTTCAGCCAGTTGACGACAGCATTCCACGTCGGGGCACGAGTGGTCCTGCTCAACTATTTACTGCCACGCGACGTGCTGAAGGCAATTGAACGGGAAAAAATCACCGGACTGACCGCTGTCCCTCCCCTCTACATCCAGCTTACGCAGTCGCAATGGCCCGTATCAATTACCGAGCATCTCCGTTATTTTGCCAATACCGGAGGACGCATGCCGCGCGAAACGCTGGATGCTTTGCGCCAGCAGCTACCCAAGACCAAACCGTTCTTGATGTATGGGCTGACAGAAGCATTCCGCTCGACGTTCTTGCCTCCCGAAGAAGTCGACCGCCGCCCTGATTCGATCGGCAAGGCCATACCGAATGCGGAAATCCTTGTCCTGCGCGAAGATGGTACGCCTTGCGGACCTAACGAACCGGGAGAACTCGTTCACCGTGGTGGCTTGGTCGGCATGGGCTACTGGAACGACCACGAAAAGACAGCCGAACGTTATAAGCCACTTCCGGCGCACGCTCCCGGCCGAGAAGCCGGCCTCGTACTCCCTGAATTCGCAGTATTTTCAGGAGACACGGTACGCATGGACGAAGAGGGTTTCCTCTATTTTATTGGGCGCCGCGACGAAATGATGAAGACTTCCGGCTACCGCGTAAGCCCCACCGAAGTGGAGGAAATACTCTATGCCACCAAAATGGTAGGCGAGTGCATTGCATTCGGAGTCGACGATGACCGCCTTGGACAAGCCATCCAGGTTATTGCAACACCACCGGAAGGAAGCACCTTGGATATTTCGGCACTGCTCGCCGAATGCCGGCGGCGGATGCCCGCATACATGGTCCCGGCTGGTATCGACGTCCGTTCCGGCCCGTTGCCGCGTAACCCCAACGGAAAAATAGATCGAAAGACCCTGACCACGGACTGGGTAGCATCAACGAATCACTAGGCAACAGCGAACACAGAAGATCGCAATGACAATATCCAGCAAAGCAGTGCCCGAGCACGCCCCCATGTCCCAATTTACCTCTGATGGAGAGCAGTTGATTGTCGGAGGAATGTCGCTATCGCGCCTGGCCGAGCGTGTTGGCCAAACTCCGTTCTATGCCTATGACCGCAACCTGATCAAGGCACGCGTCACAGAACTTCGTTCCTCGCTTCCGTCGACAATCAAGCTCCATTACGCCATGAAGGCCAATCCCATGCCTGCCGTGGTAAATCTCCTGTCCGGACTCGTGGACGGAATCGATGTCGCTTCTGCAGGGGAACTAAAGGTGGCTCTCGACACCGGCACCGCTCCACACGACATCAGCTTTGCCGGGCCGGGCAAGCGGGAAACGGAACTCAGGCAGGCAACCGCAGCCGGTATTCTCATCAATATAGAATCGTTCCGCGAAATCGAGCTTTTAGCCAAGATCTCCAATGAACTCTCGCTCACACCGCGCGTAGCCGTCCGTGTCAATCCCGACTTCGAGCTAAAAGGCTCTGGAATGAAAATGAGTGGCGGTCCAAAGCAGTTTGGTGTCGATACCGAGCGTGTTCCTGAACTGCTGAAATACATCGATGAGCAAAACATTGCCTTTGAGGGTTTCCACCTTTTTGCCGGGTCACAGAACCTGAAAGCAGAGTCGATTTGTGAAGCACAGCAAAAATCTTACGCCCTTGCGCTCTCACTCTCAAAATATGCGCCCTCTCCCGTGCAGTTCCTGAACTTGGGCGGGGGCTTTGGCATCCCTTATTTCCCGGGAGAGCGACGCCTGAATCTGGCTCTAATTGGCGAAAACCTTAGGCAACTTGCTGAGCGCGCTGAAAAGGACTTCCCAAAAGCATCTTTGGTCATAGAACTTGGCCGTTTTCTGGTTGGCGAAGCCGGCATTTATGTTACTCGCATTCTTGACAGAAAAATTTCCCGGGAACAGCCATTTTTGGTAACCGACGGCGGGCTCAACCACCATTTATCTGCCTCAGGCAATTTCGGTCAGGTCATCCGCAAAAATTATCCTATTGCCATTGGAAATAGGATCAATTCCAAAGAAGTAGAAATTGCAAGCGTGGTTGGGCCGTTATGCACGCCGCTTGATATGCTTGCCGATCGCATGCACCTACCCGTTGCACACCCGGGTGATTTGGTTGTCATTTTCCAATCCGGGGCATATGGCGCCAGTGCCAGTCCGCGTGCGTTTCTCGGGCATCCTGACGTCGTCGAAGTTGTGGTTTGACGACAGGGCGCAAACGCAAATTCAAGGCATCTGAATTGGCAGCAATATATCCCATTTGGTACCCCGAACAGCCCAGCATAAGAATGACCTTACCGGAAAATGAGCATGTTGCTTCCCGCTCCGCCAAAGGCCCGAGCAGGCACATCGACAACTATGCCGTTCGTGTTAAGGCATATCCACGCATGATTCGTTACAATGCATCCAAACTACACTCTTAACGTTCTAAAAAGTTCGGTTACAGTGGGTAAGGTGGCTTTCAGTTCATTGGAAAAATTCTCACGCAATGCCGTCCCTGCTGAATCGAGCTTCGATTATCAGTCAATGTGAAATAGTGCCTGTTTAAGCCATGTCAAAATCAATACGATTGGCAATGTAGTCGCTGGTATCGAATTTGCGGCCTGGGGGCACCCGACCGAGAATTGGTTCGATCTATTGGCAATCAGAAACAATCTGATATGCCAGTTTTTTTAGCACATGTATTTCGAGCGGCAGAGGCACAGCAAATCATCATGATCAGGATGTTTAATCATTGGTTCTCTTGGCGAAGTGTCGCCGGAGCCCTCTTCGACTGCTCATTTCTTATCGTCAGCTTGATCATCATCTTCATGTGGATCAGCAGCGGTTTATCGGTCAATGTTCAGCAAGTAATTATATTTGCAGGATTTTTCGCACTTGCCATGCTTGCGGTGAATTTGTTGCTCGGGATGTACCACCGTGCAACCACTCGGTCATATTCCGACAATCGTGCCCGGGCCGTCCTTGCACTTTATTTTGCCGTTCCTATCGCCTATGGGCTCTACGGGCTCTTGCCGATTACGACGCTTGACCGTGACTTGATTCATCTGTCTGCAATGTCTGCCGTTTTTGGCATGCTGGTCACCAGAGTCGGGGCAACGCACACCTCGAACACCAAGATGCTGCGGCGGCGCCTTCTGGTTTTCGGTACCGGAGCGCAAGCCATAGCAGTTAAACAAGCACTAGAGCACTCCGATCCGTCAGCTGAAATCATCGGCTATTATCCGGGTGCCAACGAGGACCATCCTCAAGTTGTGCCAACCATGGTGTTGAGCCGAGACCGATCGCTTACTGATACTGCTCGAAATCTAGGGGCTGACGAGATTGTTGTTGCTCTGAGCGAACGCAGAGGCGGTTCAATGCCTTTGCGCGAGTTGCTGGATTGCAAATTGCTTGGAATCCGGGTGCTGGATCTGGCCAGTCACTTCGAACAAACCCTCGGGCAGATCAGGCTCGACTCCCTCTATGCTGGTTGGCTGATCTTTGGGGATGGCTTTCGACAAGGAACTATCCGTACAGCGGTCAAAAGGCTGTTTGACATCGCGTGTGCAAGCATCCTGATCATTCTCGCTCTACCAGTCATGCTTCTCGCGGCAATCCTGATCGTGCTTGAGGATGGATTCCCCCTGCTTTACCGCCAAGAACGCGTCGGACTCAATGGCCGTCTGTTTAATGTCATCAAATTTCGGAGTATGCGACGTGATGCGGAAAAAGATGGGAAACCAATCTGGGCCCAAGCAAAGGACAACCGCGTCACACGTATTGGCCAAGTTATCCGCAAGCTGCGTGTCGATGAACTCCCCCAGTTGTTTAGCGTACTGAAGGGCGACATGAGCCTTGTCGGACCTCGCCCCGAACGTCCATTTTTTGTAGATCAATTAACCAAGGAAATCCCTTTTTACGCTGTCCGCCACAGCGTCAAGCCCGGGGTAACGGGATGGGCCCAAGTTCGCTATCACTACGGTGCCACGGTAGAGGATTCGGCAGAAAAATTGCAATACGATCTCTACTACGTCAAGAACCACTCCCTTTTTCTTGACTTGGTTATACTTTTTGAGACTGTCGGAGTTGTGCTTACCGGAAAAGGTGCTCATTAACGTACGACCCGTAAGGTCGTGAGTTTGCGTGGCTCTTTATGGATACTGTCGACACCTCACTCATTTCCTGGAGTTTCGCGCTCGCCGCATTGGGATATATTGCCCTATCGGCATATCTTTTTTCTTTCCCCGGCTCTTGGCATACGAGCGTTCGCGGTCGCCGCATCATCGTTGCCGCGACTCTGTCCGCTTTCTGGGCAATCGCCGTTTCAGTCGCGACGCAGGGAACCCGACCCGTTGCAGTAGTCACCTCCGCACTTCTCGACGTCTTTCGCTATGGCGCTTGGTATGCCTTCCTGACTTCAGTTCTGAGCCCTTTGGCAAGTAAAGAGTCCAAGCATTCCGCGTTGGCACCATGGCTGGTAAAAGCATGCTGGCTGGTGGTGATAAGTGGTATCGGCCTGCAGATCGCCTTGGTAACCGCTTGGATCAAGCCAGAAGAATGGTGGCGGGCTGTGGTCTTTCATGGCCTAGCATCGGCGGTGATTGGCTTGGCTCTTGCGGAACAATTATTCAGAACAATATCGGCTGATTCCATATGGAATATTAAGCCGCTTTGTCTTGCCTTGCTATTCCAGTTCGGTTTCGATATCTATCTTTTTTCCGATGCTGTGATGTTCAATCGACTCGATGGCGATGCCCTAACCGTTAGGGGATTTGTCCATGCAACAACGGTTCCTCTTTTGATGCTATCGACCGAGCGTAGCAAGGATTGGACTTCAAAAATCCGTCTATCGCAAAAGGCCGCTTTTCACTCCGTTACCCTCCTGCTGGCGGGAGTTTATCTATTATTCATGGCCAGCGTGGGCTATTACGTCCGCTATTTCGGAGGAGAATGGGGACGCGCATTCCAACTTGCCCTCTTGTTCATTGGCATCCTGGTACTCGGTATCTTTCTACTGTCAGGATCAATGCGCGCCAAAGTCAAGGTTCTGGTCGGAAAACACTTTTTCCATTATCGATACGACTATCGCGAAGAGTGGTTGCGCTTCACACAAACACTAACAGCGCAGGATTCTCCACAATCGATGGGAGATCAGGTCATTCAAGGCCTGGCTAACATGGTGGAAAGTCCTGGAGGCGCCTTGTGGTTACGCGAGACAGGACGTGACTCTTATGTGCAAACAGCACGCTGGAATTTTCCCCAGAGTACCGACAATGAAGCGGTTGATTCCTCGCTCTGCAGGTTTCTGTTTGCCAGCGGATGGGTGATCAATCTTGAAGAATACCGCTGCTTCCCAGCTCGCTATAGTGAATTGGACCTTCCAGCATGGCTTTCTGCACTTCCGAATGCGTGGCTGATTATTCCGCTGATGGTTGGTAGTGACATGCAAGGCTTTGTAATTTTGGCCAGCGCACGCACGCCAATCAACGTCAACTGGGAAGTAAACGACCTGCTGCGTACTGCCGGCTGTCAGGCAGCCAGCTTCCTGGCCAAGATGCAGGCAACTGAAGCATTACTGGAAATTCGGAAGTTCGACGCCTTCAACAAAATGTCGGCCTTCGTCGTACACGACCTGAAGAATATCGTCACCCAATTGTCACTGATGCTCAAGAATGCGGAGCGCCATCGCGAAAACCCGGAGTTTCAACAGGACATGCTAATGACAGTCGATCACGCCGTGGAACGCATGCGCCAACTCATGCTGCAATTGCGTGAGGGAGCCAAGCCTCCCGGCGGGATGTGCGGTGTTAATCTGGAAGATATCGCGCTACGGATTCAGAAGGACAAACTGCAGCAGGGGCGGTCAATAGAGGTATCCTGCCAAGAACGCTTGATCGCCCGAGGTCACGACGAGCGATTGGAAAGAGTAGTAGGGCATCTCGTGCAAAATGCAATAGACGCTTCAAGCTCAGATGGCCGCGTCTGGGTGCACATTGCTCGCAAGAACGATAAGGCATCGATTGAGGTTGGCGATACAGGCCAAGGAATGTCGAAAGACTTTATCCGGGATCGCCTCTTCAGACCATTCCAAAGCACCAAGGAAGCTGGCATGGGAATTGGCGCCTATGAAAGCGCGCAGTACATTCGTGAGCTTGGCGGCGAAATGCTCGTCGAAAGCGAACAAGGAAAAGGTACACGCATTTCCGTAACACTCCCTCTATTTGCAATTCGAACCCAATCAGATCTCAGAGAAAGTGAACCCGCGTGACAACAGAACGGCCTCGCCCCCTTCTCATCGTCGAAGATGATCTGGCGCTGCAAAAACAACTACGCTGGTCTTTCGACCAGTTCGAAACACTGACTGCCGAGGACCGCGAAAGCGCGCTTGCACAAATCCATCGCCACAACCCGGCTGTGGTAACGATGGACTTGGGATTGCCGCCCGATGCGGATTCGGTTTCCGAGGGGTTTCGCCTTTTGGAACAGATACTGGCAGCAGCCCCCGATACAAAAGTCATCGTACTAACCGGGCAAAATGACCATGCCAATGCCCTGAGAGCGATTGCACTGGGTGCTTATGACTTCTTTGCCAAGCCATTTGAACCCGAATTACTGGCCTTGACTATAGACCGCGCATTTCGCCTGCACGACCTGCAGCAGGAAAATCGGCGGCTCCTGGCAATTCAGCACCCTACTGCGTTGGGTGGACTACTGACTCGCGACGCCGGGATGCAACGCGTCTGCAGAACGATAGAAAAAGTAGCCAACAGCAGCGCTACCGTTCTTCTGCTCGGTGAAAGCGGAACCGGCAAAGAGCTTCTGGCACGCGGCCTGCATGAATCATCGCCGCGCGCCAAGGAACGTTTTGTCGCCATCAATTGCGCTGCCATCCCGGAAAATCTTCTCGAAAGCGAATTGTTCGGCTACGAAAAAGGTGCCTTCACGGGAGCAGCCAAAACCACCCCAGGCAAGATCGAAACAGCCGATGGCGGTACGCTGATGCTCGATGAGATCGGCGATCTACCTTTACCACTTCAAGCAAAACTCCTCCGTTTTCTTCAAGAACGTGTGGTGGAGCGCTTGGGCGGTCGCCAGGAAATTCCTGTAGATGTCAGAATCGTCTGCGCCACCCATCAGGACCTTAAAGCGCAGATAGGCGACGGACGTTTCCGCGAGGATTTGTATTATCGACTAGCTGAGATCGTTGTCCCCATCCCGCCACTCCGCGAACGAGTTGGCGATGCCACCCTTCTCGCCCATGCCTTCGCGCATAAATTTGCCGAAGAACAAAAACGCGGCTGCATGACGCTAGGCGAGGACGCCATACGGGCGATCGAGACTCATCGCTGGCCCGGAAACGTGCGGGAATTGGAAAACTGCATCAAACGCGCCGTTATCATGGCCGACGGCGCCCATATCTCGCAAGACGATATCGGCCTCAACGCAGATACCCCAGATGATTTCGAATTCATCGACCTGCGCAAGATCCGGGATGACGCCGAACGCCACGCCGTGGTAACCGCCCTTGGGCGAACCAATGGCAATCTAGTAAAAGCTTCAGAAATTCTCGGCATCAGCCGGCCAACCCTCTATGATTTGATGCATCGGCTCGGGTTGAAATAATCACTCCTGGAAAGAATTTATATGAATGCTTCTCGCCACAATTTAATAAAGACTATTTCCTGCCTGTCGCTGGCTCTGATTCTCGGTGCTTGCGGCGGAGAGTCGCCGGAAAAACTGATTTCATCCAGTAAGGAATATCTGGCAAAAAAAGACACTAAAGCCGCTATCATCCAACTGAAAAATGCACTGCAACAGAATCCGAACATGGCCGATGCCCGTTTTCTACTGGGTTCTGCACTTCTGGATAGCGGTGATCTTGAAGGTGCTGAACTGGAGTTGCGGAAAGCCCTTTCGCTCAAATACTCGCCTGATGCAGTCATCCCTGAATTGGCACGCGCGATGCTGGGAATGAATCAGTCACAGAAATTGATCGATGAATTCGACAAGGTTGTACTTTCCTCACCCGCAACACAGGCATCCCTCAAAACAACGCTGAGCGCAGCATATTCCAGCCAAGGAAATGCCGAGCGAGCCAAGGAACTGCTAACCGAAGCACTCTCCAATGCGCCCGAATATGTACCAGCGATAATTGCCGACATTCGCTCCGATCTTGCCACTCGCAACATGGAAGCGGCACGGACGAAGCTTGACTCGCTTCTTTCAAAGAATCCGACCAATCCGGAAGGGCTGGTACTCAAAGGCGGAATGCTCAGTGTGGCCGGCGATGCTGTAGGAGCACTGACCCTTTTCCAAAAGGCTATCGAAACAAATCCTACGTTCCTGCCCGCTTATTCAGCAGTAATAAATGCTCTGCTCCAGGCGGACAGGCTAGACGACGCTGCCAAGCAACTACAGGCACTCCAGAAAGTAGCACCAAAAAACCCGCGCACTTACTTTCTGGAGGCTCAACTGAATTACCAGAGGAAGGATTTCAAGACTGCCAGGGAATCAGCCCAAAAATTGCTTCGTATGGCGTCCAACGATCCGGGTAGCCTGCAGTTGGCAGGTGCGATCGAGTATCAGTTAGGTTCATACCTGCAAGCGGAAACATACCTGTCAAAAGCACTCCAAATTGCTCCGAAGATGTTGCTCGCGCGCCGCTTGCTTGCCGCGAGTCATCTCCGTGCGGGACAGCCAGCAAAGGCACTTGAAACCCTCCAACCGATCATGGGGAGCATTGAGAAGGACTCTGCATTACTCACCTTGGCCGGCGAAGCCTCCCTGCAAAATGGGGACTCCGCCAAAGCAGCTGACTTTTTCGCCAAGGCCAGCAAACTTGATCCTGATAACGCTGGCAAAAAGACATCTCTGGCCCTAGCCCATCTTGCACAGGGCAATACCGGAACTGCCTTTCTTGAACTGGAAAACATCTCCACTTCCGACAAAGGCATTTCCGCTGATCTCGCACTGATCTCTGCCCATCTGAGAAACAACCAGATGGACAAAGCCCTTGCTGCCATTGAGGTTCTCATCAAGAAACAGCCGGAAAACCCGAACAGTTACAATCTCAAGGCGCGAGCGCTGCTTGCCAAGAATGAGGTTGCTGCTGCTCGCCAAAGCTTTGAGAAGGCCCTTGCGATATCCCCGACCTTCTTCCCGGCCACAGCAAGCTTGGCGAGCCTAGATATGCAAGCCAAGAAGCTGGACGACGCTCGAATGCGCTTTGAGAAAGTACTCGCAGCAGACCCGAAGAACACCCAGGCGCTGCTCGCCCTTGCCGAACTCAAGGCCGCGACGGGGGGAACCCCCGACGAGGTTTCGTCTCTGATTGGGAAAGCCATCAGTGCCAACCCCGTTGACCCGGTATCTCGACTTGCGCTGATTCGATTCTATCTTGATAGCCAAGACAATAAAAAGGCGCTGACTGCTGCAAACGATGCGGTCGCTGCTATTTCTGACAAACCGGAAATACTCGAAGCACTTGGAAAAGTTCAGCGCCTCAGCGGAGATTTCAATCAGGCAATCAACACTTTTGGCAAACTGGTTGCACTTCAGCCTGTATCTCCCTTGCCCTTCATGTTGGTTGCGGACGCCCAGTTCGCAAACAAGAACAAAGACGAAGGAATCAAGAGCCTTAAAAAGGCCTTGGAGATAAAGCCTGATTTTCTGGATGCCCAACTGGCGCTTGCCAAGGCGGCAGTGGAGAACAAGAATCCGAGAGAAGCCTTGGATATTGCGGCAATGATACAAAAGCAAAAACCGCGGGAAGCTGCAGGATATTTGCTGGAAGGCGATATTCACGCAACAGAAAAAGCATGGTCAAACGCGGTAGGGGCCTATAGAAATGGCCTTAAGCGAGTCTCGTCACCTGACCTGGCAATCAAGCTGCACGGCGTCTTCCTGTCTTCGGGCAATCCTTCAGAAGCTGAAAAACATGCAAGCTCCTGGCTCAAAGACCACCCTAATGATACCGCATTCCGTACCTATTTAGGTGACTTGGCTAATTCCCGTGCCAATTACACGCAGGCGGTTAGCTATTACCAATCTGTGTTAGCCATGGAGCCAAACAATGCACTGGTTCTCAATAACATTGCTTGGGCGCTGGGTCAGACCAAGTCACCCAAAGCGATGGAGTATGCAGAAAAGGCCAACCAAATTGCGCCGAACCAGCCTGCTTTCATGGATACATTGGCGATGTTGCTTGCCAGCAGCGGACAAACCGAAAAATCCATCAATCTGCTTCATGCTGCGCTCAAATTGGCACCCCAAGCCTCTGCGGTTCGATTCAATTTGGCCAAGGTATTGATTAGTTCCGGAAAAAAAGCTGAAGCTCGTATTGAACTGGAAACCATCGCTAAAGTTGGCGACAAATTTAATCAACAGGCCGAAGTAAGCCAGTTACTCAAAACGCTATGAGCCTCCCATTCACAATTTTTTCAATCATCAAGGGAAAGTAATAATGACAGTCATTGCAGTTGTAGGTCTCGGCTACGTGGGACTGCCGTTGGCAGTTGAATTCGGTAAAAAATATCAGACCATTGGCTTCGACCTCTCAAAGGAAAAAGTTGAGAGCTATAAGAACTTCCTGGACCCGACTGGAGAAGTCAGTACCGAGGACCTGAAAGCTGCTACCCGGCTCACGGTCACGACCGACGCCTCGGCATTGAAGGAGGCCGACTTTGTCGTGGTCGCAGTACCGACCCCGGTCGACGATGCGCATCAGCCTGATTTCAGTCCGCTGGTTGGCTCTTCCACATCCGTGGGACGGAACCTTAAGCAAGGTGCGATCGTGGTTTACGAATCAACCGTTTACCCAGGTGCCACCGAAGAAGTGTGCATCCCCATCCTGGAAAAAGAATCCGGCAAGACGTGGAAAAGGGACTTCTTCGTCGGCTATTCGCCAGAACGGATCAATCCGGGCGACAAGGAGCGTACGGTCACCAAGATCGTCAAGGTTGTTTCTGGAGATACGCCCGAGACCCTGGCCAAGGTTCAGGAAATCTACGGCAGTGTGATTACCGCCGGCGTCTATCCGGCCTCCAACATCAAGGTTGCCGAAGCCGCCAAGGTTATAGAGAACACCCAGCGCGACCTGAACATAGCGCTGATGAACGAATTGGCCATCATCTTCGACAAGATCGGGATCGATACGCTGGAAGTGCTGCAAGCCGCAGGCACCAAGTGGAACTTCCTCCCCTTCCGCCCAGGTCTGGTCGGTGGCCACTGCATTGGTGTAGACCCGTACTATTTAACGCACAAGGCCCAACAGCTTGGCTATCACCCGGAAGTAATCCTTGCGGGACGCCGTATCAACGACGGGATGGGAAAATTCATTGCCGAGAAAACCATTAAGCAAATGGTTCTAAATGGCCATCCGGTCAAGGACAAGCCGGTTATCGTTCTCGGCCTGACCTTCAAGGAAGACTGCCCCGACCTGCGCAATTCACGCGTTATCGACGTCATCCAGGAACTGGAGTCCTATGGCGCCAAGGTGTATGTCCATGATCCAGTAGCTGAAACGAAAGAAGCCCGTCATGAATATGGCGTCGACCTAGTTGCCTGGGAAGACTTGCCAAAGGCCGCTGCCATTGTCGTAGCTGTGAGCCATCGTCAGTTCAAAGCGCTGCCGACTTCCGGTTTGTTGTCTAAACTAGAGAAAAACGGCGTAATTACCGACGTGAAGAGCATGCTCGACCCAGCGGCTTTTTCCGACACCGGAATTTCGGTCTGGCGTTTATAAAGTGGACAGCCGATGAAGCACCCAACACACCGATTACCATTTCCCGTCGGATGGGCATTGGGTGCTTCTATTGCTGTTGTCAGTACGGCATCGATCGCCGATACTGTAGGCCAGAAAGAAAAAGCCATAGCACTCCGCCAGGAAGGCCGTACTTTCGAGTACGGTGAAAGTGGCATGAAGCGAGACCCGGAAAAAGCCGTTGAACTTTATTGTGAAGCGGCGCGATTGGGCGATGTCGAAGCCCAATATAACCTGGGCTGGATGTTGGCCAACGGCCGCGGTGTTCCCAAGGATGAAGCAACTGCTGCATATTTCTTTACCATGGCGGCAAAACAGGGCGATGCCCTGTCGATTCGCATGCTGCGCCAGGTTGGCGAGCCAGTCAGCAAAGTGCCGGCCTGCCTGCTCGATACCGACGAAGGCCATGACATCGTAAACAACGCTCCACCCCAGCATCAGAAAATGCTAGGGCTTGTCCAGCAACTCGCCCCTCAGTATGGTGTTTCGCCCCGTTTGGCCATGGCGATCATTCGTGCCGAATCGAATTTCAATCCAACTGCCGTCTCGCCCAAAAATGCACAAGGGTTGATGCAACTGATTCCCGAAACAGCCGAACGCTTCAATGTCAAAAAACCCTTCGATCCCGAACAGAACATCCGGGGTGGCTTGGCCTATCTGCGCTGGCTGCTGGCCTATTTTCAAGGCAACATTGCCCTGGTAGCGGCTGGTTATAACGCAGGAGAAGGCGCGGTGAATCGGTATGCCGGCGTTCCACCTTATGCCGAGACCCAGGGGTACGTGAAACGCATCCGCGAGATATTCCGCCGCGATGATCATCCGTTCGATGCAACGGTAACCCCCCCTTCCCCTGAGCTACCCCGCATCATTGCTTCGAAGCGGTCAATGTGAAGCATTTCTACCAGTTGATCGCCCATATCCTTCTGCTGCTAGGCATTCTTTGGCCATTGGCTGGATATGCAGAATTGGCGAATACGATAGAAAAAATTAAACCGGCGATTGTCGCCATCGGAACCTATCAGAAGACGCAAAGCCCTCCTTTTGTATTTCGCGGAACCGGTTTTGTCATCTCCAATGGAAACAAAATTGCCACAAATGCCCACGTATTGCCGGAAGCCGGGCCGCCTGATGCGCCTGAATTGGCCGTGTTAATACGTTCCTCGACAGGAGAAGGCTCAATCCGGCGAGCCAAGCTGCTCAGCAAAGACGCCAATCATGACCTTGCAATCCTTTTTGTCGATGGCCCCCCATTGCCCCCGCTCAGTATCGGAAATTCGGCGGGAGTCCGCGAAGGTCAGGAAATCGCGTTTACCGGATTTCCCATCGGTGGTGCGCTGGGATTTTCGCCGGTCACCCATCGCGGCATTATCTCGGCCATAACGCCTATTGCTCAACCCGGGGCGAGCTCCCATCAAATCAATGAAAAACAAATCAAACAGATACGCAAAGGGACGTACAACGTCTTTCAACTGGATGCAACGGCTTACCCCGGTAATAGCGGAAGCCCCGTTTTCGACACTGTATCCGGCGAGGTCATTGGTATCATCAACATGGTATTCATAAAGGGCTCCCGGGAATCTGCACTCAGCAATCCATCTGGAATTTCCTACGCCATTCCCGCGAACTATCTCACGGAACTGCTCCGCTGAATCCGGCATAATTGTTTGGAAATGACAGGGTCAAAACCTGACCGCAGTCCAAGTCAAAATGTCGGTTTTCTTTACACACGCACTATTCAGTCTGAATCTTGCGAGCGATCATATAGCCAACCACATGAAAAGATTGGATTATTCATTTTGGCTCGTTTCTTGCATATAGAGAGTAAACCATATTTCCCGCATCGGAGTTCCTGCCATGTCGTTAAATAACAATGATCCCGTGAAGCCAGTCGAGACGACTCTTGATACCCCGCTCACGACGGAAGAACTCGGCAGGACCGGCTCCGTGGATGCCGGGCGGCGCAAGATCGCACGGATTGGGATTGGTGCTCCACTGGTATTAACGTTAGCCAGCCGCTCGGTGCTGGCTGACCAGTGTCTTTCCAACATGTTGTCTGGCAACCTTTCGAACCCAACGCGCGGTAACTGCGAAAAGGGCTGGAGTCCTGGCGGTTGGGGGCAGCCGGGCGGCATGATCAGCACCTATAGCACGCTTGGTGCATGGCAGGCCATCGGCTACAACTATGGAACCCTGAAGCAGAATTGCAACGCAAATCAAACTTCCTGCTACACCGGTGGAACCAAGATGTCCAACTTGCCCGTGTGGCTGAATAAGGACAGCGTACCGGGCTATAAGCGTGTCGCTGATGTACTGAACAACAACAGTGCCTACAACCAGACTCGCCACTTGATCTGCGCCTACTTCAACGCAAAACTGGGCGAACTCGCTAGCGGATCGTACAACTACATCCTGACAGTCACCCAGGTTCAGCAATTGGCTTCAGGCTCTTTGGTTCCGCCGGGAGGCATGTCGATCAGCGCCTTCCTTGACAGCACTTGGGTTTGAGAGTCGTATCGATCGATCCGGCTTACGCAGTGGCTCAAAAGCCGGATATCATCATCAGGCGTACACTGGACCGGTTTGTGACTCGTCGCCTCGGGGACGAGATCGCTCTGTTCAATGCCTACTCAGGAAAAACCTATTTGCTCGATGCATCGCTGGCAGCAGTATTTGACATACTGGGTGACGCCCCCAAAACCAAAGGGACTTTAATTGCAGAGGCAATGCCTCTGGCCAGCCTTGGTCGCAACGATATCGAAAATTTTATTGACCATGCTCTGATCGAATTGCAGGATATCGGTTTAATCGACATCGCAGAAACTCTTTGAAACTTGGCACGCTGACTACCGGAGAAATCCGGTCCCGCCTGAAGAATGGGGGATTACGCTTATCCCTGGGTGGTTTCCAACTAGTCGTCCGCTCTTCACTACCGGAGATTGCGAAGGGGATATCTCTTCTCTATTCTGAATATCCCCTCGGCGACGACGATGGCTTTACTGATTTTCACATAGCACTCGATCCGCCCTCGCCCTTGCGACGATGGTTTCGTCCGCAAGTCAATTTCACTCTGGAAGGCCACCCCCCTTTCAAACCACTGCCTCTTGAGCAGGCATTTGCCATGTTTGAATGGGGCCTGAACTGGGTCATCGCTAACCACTGCCATCAGTTTGCCATTGTGCATTCGGCAGTTGTCGAAAAAAATGGCAAGGGGATCATTTTCCCGGGCACCCCGGGCAGTGGGAAAAGCACGCTCTGCGCTGCGCTAACTTGCCGCGGCTGGCGATTACTCTCCGACGAAATGGCACTAATATCCCTGAAAACCGGGCAAATACACCCGTTTCCCAGACCCATCGGCCTGAAGAATGTCTCTATCGATATCATCCGTGAATTCGGTGAAAGCCTTGTTTTTGGCCACACGATCCATGACACCGCCAAAGGCGATGTCGCCCATCTATGCCCGCCCGCGGCAAGCATTGCCGCCTCAGCAATAACCGCCACGCCATTTGCCATCGTCTTTCCATGCTACCAGCAAGGAGCTGAACTCCAATTCCAGCCGGTTAGCAAAGGAAAAACCATGCTACAACTGGCTGAGAACTGCTTCAATTATCCCGTCCTCGGTGTGGATGGGTTTAACTGCTTGACGGATGTCGCCGATCGCGCCTTCGGCCACACGCTAAGCTACTCAAGGCTTCCCGAAGCAATTTCAGCTTTGGATAGACTTGTCGAATATACGCAATAAATGATTCAAAACCATCCACTGATTCGTCTATTGCACACTCCGGTAGATGCTGTAGAGAGCCTTTCCCCGTGCGAATGGACCATCGCGATTCGCGCGGCACGTCAAGGACATCTGCTGGGCCGCCTTGGGTACCTGCTCGGGGAACTGGAAGCTTCCACAATACTTCCCGAACAGGTCAGAAACCATATCGAAAGCGCCAATCGCGTGGCTGACAGCCAGCACCGGAACGTGCGATGGGAAATTGAAGAAATTCACCAAGCCCTGAATGGCAAAAACATTCCCTTTGCCATACTCAAAGGGGGGGCCTACATTGCCATGGGCTACGATGCCGCTCGAGGGAGAACACTTTCAGATGTCGATATCCTGGTTCCGTACGCCAGGATCGTCGAAGCGGAGCGCGCCCTTATCGACAGTGGCTGGTTTCCTGGCAAGCTCAATCCCTATGACCAGCGGTACTATCGCACCTGGATGCATGAACTCCCCCCCATGCGACACCTGCAGCGCGGCACGACGCTGGATGTTCACCACACGATCATTCCACCGACTGCAGCCATAAAACCCGACGTCAACCAACTCTGGGCAGAAGCCAAACCTCTAGCCCCTTACCGCGACGTATTCGTACTTAGCCCGGTAGATATGATTCTCCATAGCGCCACTCATCTATTCCACGATGGCGAAATGGAACACGGGCTACGTGATCTGATCGACATGGACAGCCTCATCAACGAGTTCTCCCGACACGAGAATTTCTGGCCCAAACTGTTGGAACGAGCGGCGCTGCTCAATCTCACTCGCCCGCTCTATTACGCCCTGCAATGCCGAAGCCATTTTATTGGCGCCACTACTCCGGAGAAAATACTGGACTCGCTTGGCACTCAGCGAGAGTTCGAAAGCCCATTGACCCAGTGGGTACTTCGCCAGCTAATCATGACCATTGGCAGCATTCTGAACGAATACCCAACAACGGGCATCCAGTTCGCCAAATTCATGATTTTCGTTCGATCACACTACCTGCGCATGCCGATGCACTTACTAGCCCCTCATCTGCTCAGAAAGATGCTGGTTCCCAAAGCGGAATAAAGCACACCGGCCGTACCCGGCAAATTCAGAACAAATATTTGGCGTGCCCGGAGGGACTCGAACCCCCGACCTGCTGCTTAGAAGGCAGCTGCTCTATCCAGTTGAGCTACGGGCACTTGAGGGTGATGCAAGAGGAATTGGTCGGGGCGGTGGGATTCGAACTCACGACCCTCTGCTCCCAAAGCAGATGCGCTACCAGACTGCGCTACGCCCCGACACGAGAGAGCGCATTCTATCACCCCACCGAAACACGCGCCAGATCAAGGGACTATCTTTCGACAACAAACAAATCTTGCCTCACGACCGCCTTCATGATATTTAATCGTTTTTTCGTCATCAGGCGCACAAGGCATAAGAACATGGCAGAAGAACTGCTCCACAAGCACTTCACTCCCTACCAGCCCAAAGCTGGCGAGGATTACATGAGCAACAAGCAACTGGCTCACTTCCGCAAGATTCTTGAAGCAGTCAAGAAAGAATTGAGCGAGGATATCGACCGCACCGTCCATACGATGCAGGATGAAGCCACTGTTTTCGCTGACCCCAACGATCGTGCCAGCCAGGAAACCGACATGGCCATCGAATTGCGCAACCGTGACCGCGAGCGCAAGCTGATCAAGAAGATCGACGAAACCCTGGGCCGTATCGACAGCGGCGACTATGGTTTCTGCGACAAGTGCGGCGTCGAGATCGGCATCAAGCGCCTGGAAGCCCGCCCGACGGCGACCCTGTGCATCGATTGCAAGACCCTGGACGAACTGAAGGAAAAGCAGATGGCCAAATAGGCCATTCGTTCTTACCAAGGCTGCTGCAAGCAATCCAAAACAAAGGGCACCCTGGGGTGCCCTTTGTGCTTTTGGAACTTACTCCGTCTTTACTGTTGTTGCTGCTGTTGCTGAGCAGCAGCCTCAGGAGCTGCAGCCTGCGGAGCAGCAGTACCCTCTTCGGCAGCAGCAGCCTTCATCGACAGCTTGACGCGGCCACGGTCATCGGTTTCCAGAACCTTGACGCGGACAACTTGGCCTTCCTTGACGTAGTCTTCGACCTTGTTGACGCGCTCCTGGGCGATCTGAGAGATGTGCAGCAGGCCATCCTTGCCCGGCAGGACCTGAACGATGGCGCCGAAATCGAGGATCTTCAGCACGGTGCCTTCGTAGATCTTGCCGATCTCGACTTCGGCCGTGATGGCATCGATACGGGCACGTGCCGCCGCAGCAGCATCGCCGGACGTGGCAGCGATAGTGATCGTGCCGTCGTCCTGGATGTCGATCGTGGTGCCGGTTTCTTCGGTCAGCGCGCGGATGACGGCACCGCCCTTACCGATCACGTCACGGATCTTCTCCGGATTGATCTTGAAGGTGTACAAGCGTGGTGCGTAGGCTGACATTTCTTCACGCGGGCCGGCAGCCGATTCCTGCATCAGGCCGAGAATGTGCAGACGGGCGTCCTTGGCCTGAGCCAGGGCAACTTGCATGATTTCCTTGGTGATGCCTTGGATCTTGATGTCCATCTGCAGCGCGGTGATACCGGTCGTCGAACCAGCCACCTTGAAGTCCATATCACCCAGGTGATCTTCGTCACCCAGGATGTCGGTCAGCACGGCAAAGCGGTTGCCATCCTTGATCAGACCCATGGCAATACCGGCAACGTGAGCCTTGAGCGGCACGCCGGCATCGAGCAAGGCCAGACAGCCGCCGCAGACCGAGGCCATCGACGAAGAGCCGTTGGATTCGGTGATTTCGGAGACCAGGCGCATCGAATAGGAGAAATCTTCCGGCTTCGGCAGCACAGCCAGCAGGGCGCGCTTGGCAAGGCGGCCGTGGCCAATTTCGCGGCGCTTCGGGGTGCCTACCCGGCCACATTCGCCGGTGGCGTACGGGGGCATGTTGTAGTGCAGCATGAAACGGTCGCGGTATTCGCCGGACAGCGCATCGATGATTTGCTCGTCGCGGTTGGTACCCAGCGTGGCGACAGCCAGCGCCTGGGTTTCGCCGCGGGTGAACAGCGCCGAACCATGGGTACGCGGCAGGACACCGGAACGCATGGTGATCGGACGCACGGTGCGGGTGTCACGACCGTCGATACGCGGTGCGCCGCTCAGGATGCGGCCACGGACGATACCGGCTTCGAGTTCGAAGAACAGGTTGCCGACGGTGTTTTCATCCGGCGCACCGGCTTCGCCGGTACACAGGGCGGCCACGGCTTCGGCGCGGATTTCCTTGACAGCCTGGCTGCGCGTCTGCTTGACGGTGATGTTGTAGGCTTCTTCTAGCTTGGCGCCACAGACTTCTTTCAGGCGAGCGACCAGCGCCTCGTCCTTGGCCGGAGGCTGCCAGTCCCATTCCGGCTTGCCGGCTTCCTCGACCAGTTCGTTGATGGCGTTGATCGCCTTCTGCATTTCGGTATGGCCGAAGACGACGGCGCCGAGCATGATTTCCTCGGACAGTTCCTGGGCTTCGGATTCGACCATCAACACAGCCGATTCGGTGCCGGCGACGACGAGGTCGAGCTGGGTTTCCTTCAGCTGGCTCAGGGTCGGGCACAGTACGTACTGGCCGTTGATGTAGCCGACGCGAGCGGCACCGATCGGGCCGTTGAACGGCACGCCGGAGATGGCCAGGGCGGCGGAGGCGCCGATCAGGGCCGGGATGTCGGAATCGACTTCCGGATTCAGCGACATGACCGTGGCGACGACCTGGACTTCATTGTAGAAACCGTCCGGGAACAGCGGGCGAATCGGGCGGTCGATCAGGCGGGAGGTCAGGGTTTCCTTTTCGGAAGGACGGCCTTCACGCTTGAAGAAGCCGCCGGGGATACGGCCGGCAGCGTAAACTTTTTCCTGGTAATCAACGGTCAGCGGGAAGAAATCCTGGCCCGGCTTGGCACTCTTGGCCGCCACAACGGAAACCAGAACCACGGTTTCTTCCATGGAAACGAGGACGGCACCGCCAGCCTGGCGGGCGATTTCGCCGGTTTCGATGGTGACCTGATGGTCGCCATAGGCGAAGGTCTTTTTCACGACATTAAACATAAATTCCTTTCACTCTCATCACATTAGACAACAATAACAACAACTTACAACACAACAAAAGAACAACGGTACGGCAAAAAACAAAAGAGCGGCCGGGAAACTCCGGGCCGCTCTTCCTTGCTTCGGGTGCGCCTTACTTGCGCAGGCCGAGCTTGGTAATCAGGGTGCGGTAACGCTCGACATCCTTGCCCTTCAGGTAGTCCAGCAGCTTGCGACGCTGGGAAACCAGGCGCAGCAGACCACGGCGGGAGTGGTGATCCTTGGTGTGCTCCTTGAAGTGCGGCTGCAGATCATTGATGCGTGCGGTCAGCAGGGCAACCTGGACTTCCGGGGAACCGGTGTCGCCCTTGGCTTGAGCGTATTCGGCGACGATGGACGCCTTGTTTGCAGTGGTCATTGCCATTTCAAACTCTCTTTCATTGTTACGACGCAGCCCCAGTTTGATAGAGCCAGCGCCAGTTGGGAAATTCCATCGACGATGGAAAGCGTTCGATTATAACAGCTTAGCTGGCAAGCTGCACCAGCCTTTTCGGCCACAGCAAGCCGCCATGGCCGGGCTCTCCGACGCCAATCAGTTGGTCTTCGGCATAGACGCGTATCTTTCCCGTCATCCCCGCCGGCAGCGCCACCGGGTTGCCATGCTTGAAGCGGTTGGCTTCGGCACCAAGGAGGGTGACCATCGGCAAAGACTGCAATAACGCATCGACCGGCAGCAGCCGCGCGCCGCGGTCGGCTTCGTCGATGGCTCCCAGTTCGGCCAGCGTAACCGCCTTGTCGAGGGTCAGATCACCGACCACGGTACGCCGCAAGGCCGCCAGATGCGCCCCGCAACCGAGTACCTGGCCGATATCGGCAGCCAGTACACGGATATAGGTGCCCTTGCTGCAGGCAACTCGCAAGGTCAGCGCGTCGCCGGAAAAGGCCAGGCATTCGATGGCATGGATGGTCACCGCCCTCGCCTCGCGCTCGACCTCGATACCCTGGCGCGCCAGTTCGTAGAGCGGACGGCCATCCCGCTTGAGAGCGGAGTGCATGGGCGGAATCTGCTGGATATCGCCGGCAAATTGCCGCAGCGCAGCCGCAATCTGAGCCGCATCGACATTCACCTCGGCCGTCGCGACGACAGCCCCCTCTGCATCGCCGGAATCGGTCGTCACACCGAGCTTGAGCACCGCTTCGTAAGTCTTGTCGGCGTCCAGCAAATCGGCAGAAAACTTGGTCGCCTCGCCGAAACACAGGGGCAACAACCCGGTCGCCAGCGGATCGAGGGTACCGGTATGCCCGCCCTTAGCGGCAGAAAAGAGCCGACGCGCCTTTTGCAGCGCATCGTTCGAGGTCATGCCTAGCGGTTTGTCGAGCAAAAGCACGCCATCAACCTGTTTCCAGGTTTTTTTATCCTTGGGCTGCATGGGAGACTTATTCTTCGGGCGTCTGATCGGACAGCGCGTTGGCCTGGTCGATCAGTTGCGACAAGCTGGAACCGCGCTCCAGCGAATTGTCGTAAATAAAATGCAGTTCCGGCAGCGTGTGAATATGGATACGACGGCCCAATTCACGGCGCAGAAAGCCGGATGCCCGCTTCAGGCCCCGCTCGATCTCGTCGAGATGGTCGGCATTGAGCGTGGTGAAGAAAACCTTGGCATGCGCGTAATCCGGCGTCAGCTCGACATCGGTCAGGCTGATCATGCCGACACGCGGATCCTTCAGTTCGGTACGAATCAGATCAGCCAGGTCGCGGCGCACCTGCTCCGCGACCCGGTCACTACGTTGAAATCCTCGAGCTTGCTTCTTCATTACAGCGAGCGCGCCACTTCCTGGATTTCATACACTTCGAGCTGATCGCCTTCCTGGATATCGTTGTTGCCCCGTAGCGAGAGACCGCATTCGAAGTTGGAACGCACTTCCTTGACGTCGTCCTTGAAGCGCTTGAGCGACTCGAGTTCGCCATCCCACTGCACGACGTTGTTGCGCAGCAGGCGGACGCGGGAATTGCGTTTGACGATACCTTCCAGCACGTAACAGCCGGCAATGGCGCCGACCTTGGAGACGTGGAAGACCTGGCGGATTTCGACCATGCCGGTGATCTGCTCGCGCTTTTCCGGCGACAGCATGCCGGAGAGGGCAGCCTTGACTTCATCGACCGCGTCGTAAATCACGTTGTAGTAACGGATATCGACGCCAAAGTTCTCGGCCAGCTTGCGGGACCCCGCATCGGCGCGGATGTTGAAGCCGATGATGACGGCACCGGAAGCCTGCGCCAGGTTGACGTCGGATTCGCTGATCGCGCCAACACCGCCGTGGATGACATTGACCCGGACTTCCTCGTTCGACAGCTTGGCCAGGGTCTGCACCAGCGCTTCCTGGGAACCCTGCACGTCGGCCTTGACGATGAGCGGCAAGGTCTTGACCTCGCCCTCTTCCATCTGCTGGAACATGTTCTCCAGCTTGGCCGCCTGCTGCTTGGCCAGCTTGACGTCGCGGAACTTGCCCTGGCGGAACAGGGCGATTTCGCGGGCCTTCTTCTCGTCGCCGAGCACGATGGCCTCTTCGCCGGCCGCCGGAAC
>DATGXM010000431.1:0-5210 GCA_035298985.1 Azonexus sp.
GAGGACCGGCGCCGCCTGCGCGACGACATGCGCGAGCAGCGCGGTCTGCAGGACCATCGCGAGTTCCGGGGCGGTGGCGGAGGGCGCGGCTGGCGGCGAGATTGAAGCGCTGGCCGGGCGAGGCTCCGGTAAAATGCCGGCCTATGCTGATTCTTGCCCTCGAAACATCCACTGAACTCGGTTCCTGCGCCCTGTGGCGCGACGGAAGCGTGTCCGAACGTGTCTGCCCGGAAAAACGTCCACATTCGGAAACCCTGCTGCCCCTGGTTCGCGAACTGCTGGCCGAGAGCGGGGCGAAAATCGCCGACCTCGACGCCATCGCCTTTGGGGTCGGCCCCGGGGCCTTTACCGGCCTGCGGGTCGCCTGCGGTGCGGCACAGGGGCTGGCCGTGGCAGCGGATGTGCCTTTGATCCCGGTGACCAGCTTGGAAACGATGGCGACGCAACTGGGGGCGGATCGCGTGCTGGCCTTGCTTGATGCCCGCATGGGCGAGGTCTATTCCGGACGCTACGAACGCGATGGCGACGGCTATGCGCTGCGGGGCAATATTCGCGTTTCGGCGCCCGCCGATGTCGTCTTGCCGGCAGACGGCGGATGGCATGCCTGCGGCAATGGCCTGTCGGCTTACTCGGTGTTGCAGGCGCGTGTTCTTGCCGCCGGCCTGCCCGGCGAAGCGGCCATCCTGCCGATGGCGGTTACCGTGGCGCGCATCGCGGCCGGCAAGCTGGCGCGCGGTGAAGGCATCGACGCCGCGCTGGCCGCACCGCTGTACGTGCGCGACAAGGTGGCGAAAACGGTGGCCGAGCGGCTGAGCGAAGGCGGGCGGGCGTGAATACCCTGGCCATCCCGGCCGAATTCTTTCCGATGAACGAGCGCGACCTCGATGCGGTCGCCGCGCTCGAGGCCAGCTTGCAGGTGTTTCCGTGGTCGCGCGGCAATTTCGCCGACTCGCTGGAGAGCGGCTACAGCGTCTGGGTTTTGCGCGTGGGGGGCGATTTGATCGGCTTTTCGGTGGTCATGTCGGTGCTCGATGAAGCGCATCTGCTCAATATCGGCGTCTGCAAACGCTACCAGGGGCAGGGCTACGGCGCCCGCCTGCTGCGCCATGCCATGGAATGCGCCCGCCTGGGCGGCGCTGCGAAACTGTTCCTCGAAGTCCGGCCGTCCAACGAACGGGCGGTCGATCTTTATCGCCACTTCGGCTTTCAGCAGATCGCCCTGCGCAAGGGCTATTATCCGGCGGTGGTCGGCCGCGAGGATGCGCTGATTTTTGACAAGGAACTGGCATGAGCTTGAGCCGTGAGCAGATGCTCGTCGAGATGGGTATTTCCCCGATCTGGGTGTTGCGTGATCCCGCGCCTGCTAACCCTGCGGAAGCCCCCGTGCAGCGCGAGGAGCCGGTGGCTGCCGCAGCGGCCCCGGTAATGAACGAAACGCCGGTTGAGGTGCCAGTGCGGGCGGCAAATCCAGCTCCTCTGTCGGCCGCAGCGGAGGTGAGCAACCTCGACTGGCCGGCGCTCGCCAGGCAGGTGGCGGAATGCCGGGCCTGTCCGCTATGCGAGCAGCGCAAGCAGGCCGTGCTCGGCGTCGGCGACACCGCGCCCGAATACCTGTTCATCGGCGAAGGGCCGGGATCGGAAGAGGATGCCCGCGGCGAGCCTTTTGTCGGTCAGGCCGGCAAGTTGCTGGACAGCATGCTGGCGTCGCTCGATATTGCGCGCGGCAACCGGGTCTATATCGCCAATGCCGTCAAATGCCGGCCGCCCGGCAACCGTACCCCGGAAGCCGCGGAAATGGCCGCCTGCTGGCCTTACCTGGAACGCCAGATTGCGCTCCTCAAGCCGAAGATCATCGTTTTGCTGGGCAAGGCGGCGGTGCATGCGGTGCTGCACGACGACAAGTCGCTGGCCAGCTTGCGCGGCAAGCGTTTCGAGTACACCGGGATTCCGGTGGTGGTGACCTACCACCCGGCTTACCTGCTGCGCAATCTGCCGGACAAGGCCAAAGCCTGGGAAGATCTGCTGTTCGCCCGCCGTACCCTGCGCGAGCAGATGGCCCCTGAGCTGCCGTTCTAATTCAAGTGTTGGCAAGGCAGGCGCTGGCTGCCTTTACAGTCGAACCGGCTAGTGATGCGCCGAATCGTCGAGGTGCTGGACGTCGTCCTGGATCGCCTGGTTGGCGAAATGGCGCAGGCGGATCATGTACATCAGGCCGCTGACGAAGAGCCCGAACAGGGTGACTACCCAATAGATGGACAGGTCCATCTTGATCATCAGGTAGTACAAGCCGGTCATGATCAGGATGGAAATGTTTTCATTGAAGTTCTGCACGGCGATGGAGTGCCCGGCACCCATCAGGATGTGGCCGCGGTGCTGGAGCAGGGCGTTCATCGGCACCACGAAGAAGCCGGACAGGCCGCCGATAAGGATCAGCAGGGGCACGGCCAGCCACAGGCTGGTCACGAAATTCATGATCAGCACGATCAGGCCCATGGCGATACCGAGCGGAATGACGCGCACCGACTTGCGCAGGGTGATGAACTTGGCGGCGACGATGGCCCCGGCGGCCACGCCGACGGCAACGACCCCTTGCAGCATCGACGCCTTGGACAAGCCAAGATCGAGCGCTACCTCGGCCCATTTGATCACGATGAACTGCAGGGTTGCCCCGGCTCCCCAGAACAGGGTGGTGACCGCCAACGAAATCTGGCCGAGCTTGTCGCGCCAGAGCAGTGCCAGGCAGTGGTTGAATTCGTGGATCAGGTACCACGGGTTCTTCTTCAGCTGCTTGTGGTCGACGCCGGTGTCGGGAACATACATATTGAACAGCGCGGCCACGACGTAGAGCAGGGCGACCACCGACAGGGCCATTTCACCGACGGTATCGATGCCGGTATCGAACAGCGGAAAATCGAACGACAGCAAGTGCTGGGCGATGTCCGGGCGGATCAGCATGCCGCCGATCAGGACGCCGAGGATGATGGCGCCGACAGTCAGGCCTTCGATCCAGCCGTTGGCGACGACGAGCAGGCGATGCGGCAGGTATTCGGTCAGGATGCCGTACTTGGCGGGCGAGTAGCAGGCGGCGCCGAGGCCGACCACGGCGTAGGCGGCCAGCGGATGCGAACCGACGAACATCATGGCGCAGCCGATGATCTTGATCGTATTGCTGATCAGCATGACCCGGCCCTTGGGCATCGAGTCGGCGAAGGCGCCGACGAAGGCGGCGAGGACGACGTAGGAAACGGTGAAGAAAGTCTTGAGCAGCGGTTCGTATTCGGCCGGTGCATGCATCTCGCGCAGGGCGGCGATGGCAGCGATGAGCAAGGCGTTGTCGGCCAGCGCGGAGAAAAACTGCGCGGCCATGATGATGTAGAAGCCTAACGGCACGAAATATTTGTCTCTTGTATAACTTTGGGCGAGGTTTATACCACGCTCAGGATTCGGCGCAAGGCTTGCGCGGTTTGTGGTCTTGTGCATGCCCATGAAGCCCTGTCGAAAAGGACGAGTGTGTTTTGACGCGGTTACGCCGTGATGACCTGCCAAGCCGCCTGGCCGTGGCATTTTTTTCGTTAATGGTGGTTACCCGGCATCCGGAAAGACGTTGGAGTGTGATGAAATATCGTCCGCACACCATTCCGGAGAATCATCATGGCTGATCGGCGTTTGCAGGTGTTTCATGCCGTAGCCAAGCACCTGAGTTTTACGCGGGCCGCCGACGCCTTGTTCATGACCCAGCCGGCCGTCACTTTCCAGATCAAGCAGCTGGAGGAGCAGTACAGCACGCGCCTGTTCGAGCGCCGGCATGGCAGCATTTCGCTGACCCCGGCCGGCGAGCTGGTACTGTCCTACGCCGAGAGAATCCTCGCGCTGACTGACGAGATGGATATCCGGCTCTCCGAAATGACCGGCGAAATGCGTGGTCCCTTGCTGGTTGGCGCCAGCACCACCATCGCCGAGTTCATGCTGCCGCGGGTGCTCGGCGAATTCAACGCCCTCTACCCGCAGGTCCGGGCCCGGCTGATCGTCGCCAATTCGGAAAGCATCGAGACACGGGTTGCCGAGCACACCATCGATATCGGCCTGATTGAGGCCCCCGCCAAACTGGGCGGGCTGACCAGCCAGATCTGCTGCGAAGACGAGTTGCGCGTCATCTGTGCGCCGGATTACCCGTTGGCCGAGATGAAATCGGTAACGCCCAAGGCCCTGGCCGAATTCGAGTTCATTTCGCGCGAACCGGGTTCGGGCACCCGCGAGATCACCGATGCCTACTTCCGCAGTCACCATATTGCGCCAGACAGCCTCAAGACGCAGATGGAGCTGGGTAGCCCCGAAGCGCTGAAGGGCGTGGTGTCCACCGGCCTCGGCTTCGCCATCGTTTCCAAGGCGGTAGTCGACAAGGAATTGCAGCTCGGCGAGCTGGTTTCGATTCCGCTCAAGCCGCCGCTGACGCGCAGTCTCTATCTGGTGTTCCCGCAAGACCGCTTCCAGTCGCGCCTGAGCGCGACCTTCATCGAATTTGCCAAGAGCAAGTTGAAAGAAATGGGTTTATGAAGACTTCACGCCCCATCCGCGTGCGCATTGCACCGGCGGCGATCCGCAACAACTACCGGCTGGCCAAACAACATGCACCCCACTCCCGCGCCTGGGCGGTCATCAAGGCCAATGCCTATGGCCATGGGCAATGGCGCGCCATCGATGCCTTGCGTGACGAGGCGGATGGTTTCGCCGTACTCGAATGCGAAAACGCCGTCGCTTTGCGCGAAGCGGGGGTGACGCAGCCTATCCTGCTACTCGAAGGCATCTTCAGTGCCCGCGATGTCCGGGCCGTCATTGAACACCGCCTGACAACGGTCATCCATTGCCCGGAGCAACTCGACTTGCAGGTTCGCCATGCGCCGTTCCCGGAGCCGGTTGCCGTCTGCCTGAAGCTGAATACCGGCATGAACCGCCTGGGTTTCACAGCGGCCACTCTGCCTGCTGCGCTGGATGCCCTGCGCCAGCTGCCGGTCGATATCACGCTGATGACCCACTTTGCCGAAGCCGACGGCGAGCGGGGCGTGGATTGGCAAATGGCGCGTTTCCACGCCATGGCCGGCGACTGGAAGGGGCCGGTCAGCCTGGGCAATTCGGCCGCCATCTTGCGCCATCCTGGCGCGCAGGGCGACTGGGTGCGTCCTGGCATCATGCTCTACGGTGCCAGCCCCTTT
>DATGXM010000432.1:0-2741 GCA_035298985.1 Azonexus sp.
CGCCGATGCCGACAGCTACTCCGCAACGCTGGCCAAGGATGGCGCCGTGATCGCCTCCTTTGCCGAACGCCGCGCCGAAATCGCCCGCCAGCTCGCGGCCGCTGCCGCCAAGGCCGGTGGCAAGCCGATCGAGGACGACGCCCTGCTCGACGAAGTGACCGCCCTGGTCGAGCGCCCGAACGTGCTGATCGGCCAGTTCGAGGCCGAATTCCTGGCTGTGCCGCAGGAATGCCTGATCCTGACCATGAAGGCCAACCAGAAGTATTTCCCGCTGCTCGACGCCGCCGGCAAGCTGACCAACAAGTTCCTGGTCGTCAGCAACATCAGCCCGGACGACGCTTCGGCGGTGATCGGCGGCAACGAGCGCGTGGTGCGCCCGCGCCTGGCCGACGCCAAGTTCTTCTTCGACCAGGACCGCAAGAAGTCGCTGGAAAGCCGCGTCATCGGCCTGTCCAAGGTCGTCTATCACAACAAGCTGGGCACCCAGGGCGAGCGCGTCGCCCGTGTCGCGGCGATTGCCCGCGCCATCGCCGACCATCTCGGCGGCGGCGCCCTGGCGCAGCACGCCGAACAGGCTGCCGTGCTGGCCAAGGCCGACCTGCTGACCGACATGGTCGGCGAATTCCCTGAACTGCAGGGCATCATGGGCCGCTACTACGCCCAGCACGACGGCCTCAACGCCGACGTCGCCGACGCCATCGAGGATCACTACAAGCCCCGCTTCGCCGGCGACAGCCTGCCGCGCGGCCGCGTCGGCACCGTCGTCGCGCTGGCCGACAAGCTGGAAACCCTGGTCGGCATGTTCGGCATCGGCCAGATCCCGACTGGCGACAAGGACCCATTCGCGCTGCGCCGCCATGCGCTGGGCGTCATCCGCATGCTGGCCGAGGGCGATCTCGACTTGCCGCTGTATCAATTGCTGGACGCTACCTTTGCCCGCTTCAACGGCATCGAGGGTTTTCAGCTCAATATCAACGCCCTGTCCGACTTCATCTACGACCGCCTGGCCGGCAACCTGCGCGAGCAGGGCTACTCGGCACAGGAAGTCGATGCCGTGGTCTCGCAACGGCCGCAACGCCTGGGCGACATTCCGAAGCGCCTGGCTGCCGTGCGCGCCTTTTCGGCCCTGCCCGAAGCCGCCGCACTGGCTGCTGCCAACAAGCGCGTCGGCAATATCCTGAAGAAGCTCGACCTCTGGCCGCAAGCGGTGGTCGACAACGCCCTGCTCAAGGAAGCCGCCGAAGTCGCCCTGCACGACGCGCTGGTCGAGGTCGTGCCGCAGGCCGATGCCGCCTTCGTCACCGGCGACTACACCGAGTCGCTGACCGCGCTGGCCGCCCTGCGCAGCCCGGTCGATGCCTTCTTCGACGGCGTGATGGTCAATGCCGACGACCCGGCCCTGCGCGCCAACCGTCTCGGCCTGCTCGCCAAGCTGCACGCCGCGATGAACCAGGTCGCCGACCTGTCGAAGCTCTCCGCCTAACCAGGGACTCGTCATGGCCCACAAGATCGTCATTCTCGACCGCGACGGCGTGATCAATTTCGATTCCGCCCAGTTCATCAAGAGCCCGGAGGAATGGAAGCCGATTCCCGGCAGCGTGGAGGCTATCGCCAAGCTGAAGCAGAACGGCTACCGCGTGGTCGTGGCGACCAACCAGTCGGGCGTCGGGCGCGGCCTGTTCGACATGGACACGCTGAACAAGATCCACGCCAAGATGCACAAGACCGTGGTCGATGGCGGCGGCCAGATCGACGCCATCTTCTACTGCCCGCATGCGGCCGACTCGAAGTGCGATTGCCGCAAGCCCAAGCCGGGCATGTTCAAGCGCATTTCGGAAACGCTCAATGTCGAACTGGCCGGCGTTCCCGCCATCGGCGACTCGCTGCGCGACCTGCAGGCCTGCGTCGCGCTGGGTTGCCAGCCGATGCTGGTGCGCACCGGCAAGGGTGAGAAGACCAAGGCCGACGGCAACCTGCCGGATGGCACGCTGGAATTCGCCGACCTGGCCGCTGCCGTCGAGCACATCCTGGGCAAGGTCAAGAAATGAACGCCATCCGCTCTTCGCTGTTCATGGCCTACGCCATCGTCTGGTCGGTGCTCAGCGCGCCGCTGGTCGTCATCGCCGGCCCGCTGCTGCCCGGCAACTGGGCCTATCGCTTCGGCAAGCTGTGGCGCCTGGGCACCCAGTTCGGCGTCGAGCACATCCTCGGCATCCGGCCCAAGGTCATCGGCCGCGAGAACATGCCGAAGGAAGCTTGCGTCATTCTGTCCAAGCACCAGTCGGCCTGGGAGACGATGACCCTGCAGGACTGCGTGCCGGACGGTGCCTACTGCGTCTTCGTGCTGAAGAAGGAACTGCTCAAGGTGCCTTTCATCGGCTGGGGCCTGGCCGCCATGAAGATGATCTCGATCGACCGCGCCGCCGGCAAGGACGCCCTCGACCAGGTGGTCAGCCAAGGCCGCGAACGCCTCAAGCAGGGCTTCTACGTCATCCTCTTCCCGGAAGGCACCCGCGTCGCGCCGGGCCAGACCAAGCGCTACAAGCCGGGTGGCGCCTACCTCGCCACCCACGTCGGCTGCAAGGTCGTGCCCATCGCCCACGATGCCGGCGAACTGTGGCCGCGCCAGGCTTTCCTGAAGAAGCCGGGCACCGTCACCATCAGCATCGGCCCTGCCTTCGACGCTACCGGCCTCAGCGAGGCCGAGGTGAATGCCCGCGCCGAGGCATGGATCGAGGAAG
>DATGXM010000433.1:0-3696 GCA_035298985.1 Azonexus sp.
GCGTGCAGGCTCACCCGAGCGAGGAACATCTGTTGCCCTTCTATGTCGCATTCGGTGCCGGTGGGAAAAATCCGACGCCACGTCGTTTCCACGCGGGCATCGACGACTATGTCATCGCCATGGACGCCTATGCTTTCGAACAAGGAGAACACGCATGAGCTACACCACAACCGCCAAGGCCCTGCACTGGCTGATGGCCATCCTGCTCTTCGGCCTGCTCGCCCTAGGCTTCTACATGCACGACCTGCCGCTGTCGCCGGACAAGCTCAAGCTCTATTCGTGGCACAAGTGGGCCGGCGTCACCGCCTTTTTGCTGGTCGGCTTCCGCCTGCTGTGGCGCTTTGCCCATCGGCCGCCGGCCTTGCCCGACAGCATGCCGAAGATCATGCAGTTCGCCGCCCACGCCGGCCACTTGATGCTCTACCTGCTGATGATCGCCATTCCGCTCACCGGCTGGCTGATGAGTTCGGCCAAGGGTTTCCAGACCGTGTATTTCGGCGTGCTGCCCATCCCCGACCTGCTCGACAAGAACAAGGAACTCGGCGACCTGCTGGCCCTGGTGCACAAGAGCCTGAACCTGGTTTTCATCGCCGTGCTGGCCGGCCACATCGGCGCCGCGCTGAAGCACCACTTCATCGACAAGGACGACATCCTGACCCGGATGCTGCCCAAGCACTGACCTCACCCCAAACGGAGAACCGACATGAAAAAAATCATTCTCGCCCTCGCCCTGGCCACTGCCTTCTCGGCCCAGGCCGCCGAATTCACCCAGGTCCAGCCGGACAAGAGCGCCATCAACTTCGTCTATAAGCAGATGGGCGTCGCCGTCGATGGCAAGTTCAAGAAATTCGCCAGCCAGCTGAATTTCGACCCGGCCAAGCCGACCGCCGCCAAGGCCACCTTCGATGTCGATCTGGCCAGTGTCGACACCGGCGCCCCGGAAGGCGACCAGGAAGTCGCCGGTAAGCCGTGGTTCAACACCAAGGCCTTTCCGACCGCCAGGTTCGTCTCCAGCACCGTCAAGCCACTGGGCGGCAACAAGTACGAAGTCGCCGGCCAGCTGAGCATCAAGGGCAAGACGCAGGATGTCGTCGTCCCCGCTACTTTCACCGCCCAGGGCAACACCGGCGTGTTCGACGGCAGCTTCACCATCCGCCGCGCCGACTTTTCGATCGGCGAAGGCTCCTGGGCCAAGTTCGACATCGTCGCCAACGACGTCCTGATCAAGTTCCGCATCACCGCCACCAGCAAGTAACCCCATCCTCACCACGGAGAAACCACCATGAAGAAGCAACTCGCCACCCTCGTTCTCGCCATCGCAGCCGCGAGTCTCAACACCGCAGCCTTCGCCGCACCGGAAACCTACGTCGCCGACGGCAACCACACCTTCTCGCGCTTCTCGTACAACCACCTGGGCTACTCGACCCAGCTGTCGCGCTTCAACAAGAACAGCGGCAAGGTGGTCTTCGACAAGGCGGCAAAAACCGGCTCGGTCGACATCACCATCGACACCAAGTCGGTCGACACCGGCTCCACCACCTTCGACGAGCACATTCAGGGTGAAGACTTCCTCGACACCGCCAAGTACCCGACCGCTCACTTCAAGTCCACCAAGGTGATTTTCGAAGGCGACAAGCCGGCCAAGGTTGAAGGCAACCTGACCCTGAAGGGCGTCACCAAGCCGGTCACCCTGACCATCACCTCCTTCCAGGCCATGCCGCACCCGATGCTGAAGAAGGACGCCATCGGCGCCAACGCCTACACCGTGGTCAAGCGCACCGAATTCAACGCCGGCAAGTACGCCCCGTACGTCGGGGACGAAGTCCGCATCGACGTGACCCTGGAAGCGATCAAAGAATAAGCAGGACAGGGCACCAAACCAAGCGCCATACCGACAACGCCGGCCACTCAGGCCGGCGTTTTGGCTGGCGCAGCAGATTCATTCGATCCGCTGGATGATCTTCCAGGCGTACAGCACACTTCCTTCGCTGAATTCGCGCTCCGTTTCGATATCCCACCAGCGCTGGCTCTCCAGGCCGAAGGGGCCGAGATACTGCCAATGGCGTTGTTCGCCGCTGCATAGCTCGACCAGGTAAAGGGCGCCGGGCATCAGTTCGTCATGAGTCGTTGTCACCAGTAGTTCTCGCTCGCAAAGTTGCCCGGCTCCCGGCTGCGGTCGGGGCGCAGGCCGCGGGTTTGCAGGATGGCCCGCACATCGTCCAGCATCTGCGGATTGCCGCAGATCAGCAAGCGCGAGCGCTGGCGGTCGATGGGCAAACCGACCTTCTGTTCCAGCGAGCCATCGGTCAGCAGCGTGGTCAGGCGCTGGCCGAGCACCCCGGGGATGGCCTCGCGGGTGACGACCGGGACATAGTGCAACTTGGCCTTGGCGTCGGCGAACAGCTCGTCCTTGGCCAGTGCCGCGATTTCCTCCTGGTAGGCCAGTTCCCTGGCCAAGCGCACGCTGTAGGCGAGGACGATGTGTTCGTACTGCGCCCAGACCTCGGGGTCGCGCAGGATGGACAGGAAGGGCGCTAGCCCGGTGCCGCTGGCCAGCAGCCACAAGTCGTCGCCGCCGACGAAGCGGCTGGTGGTCAGATAGCCGTAGGGCAGCTTCTCGACGTAGATCGGCTCGTCGACGCCGAGTTCGGCCAGGCGACTGGAGAAAGCGCCGTCGGGAACGAGCACCGAGAAAAACTCCAGGTAGTCGTCGTAATTGGCCGACAGCATCGAGTACGGGCGCCAGACGATGTCGCCCTCGGGACCGGCCAAGCCGAGACGGACGAACTGCCCTGGCTGGAAGCGGAAACTCTTGCTGCGCGTGGTGCGGAACGACAGCAGCTTGTCGCACCAGGTGCGTATCGATAGCACGCGCTCCACCGTCGCCTTGTCGGTCGGCGGAGCCGGAACCGGCGCCACGCCGGGTTGATATGCCGTTGCAAATTTCATCGAAAGTCCTTGTGTCGGATACCCTCCCCGGGTCGCTTGAATGGCCCGGGAAAATGCGCTTCTCGTGGATGCCCAGCAAATTCGACCTTGCCGACCTCCGGGAGTTGCGCCGGCTATCCCCCATGATTTCGCAGGCAGCACTCTTTCGCCAAGGCGCGGGCCAATCTGGCATGCTGTCGTCCATGCTCGCCACCCTGCGCTCCCTGCCCCGCACCGTCTGGCTGATCGGCCTGATCAGCCTGATCAACGACGCCGCCAGCGACATGCTCTATCCCTTGATCCCGATCTACCTGGCTTCAGTACTGATGGCCGGGCCCAGGGTACTGGGCCTGATCGAAGGGGTGGCCGAAGCGACGGCCAGCCTGCTCAAGCTGTTTTCCGGCGTGGTCTTCGACCGGACCCGGCGCGCCAAGCCATGGATCGTTTTCGGTTATGCCCTGGCCGGCTTCGTCCGGCCGCTGATCGCGCTGGTCAGCAGCTGGCCGGCCCTGCTCTGCATCCGTTTCGCCGACCGCATCGGCAAGGGGCTGCGCTCGTCGCCGCGCGATGCGCTGCTCGCCGCCAGCGTCCCGGAAACGCAGCGTGGCCTGGCTTTCGGCCTGCACCGGGCGATGGACAACGCCGGGGCGGTGATCGGGCCATTGATCGCCTCCCTGCTCTTGGCCGCCGGCGTCTCGCTCAAGGGTGTCTTCCTCTGGTCGATCGTGCCCGCCCTGCTCTGTCTGGGGCTATCCCTGGCCCTGAAGG
>DATGXM010000434.1:0-5869 GCA_035298985.1 Azonexus sp.
GTATCGAGCATTTCCATGGTCGCCACGAAGGGGCCCGGCGGCTCCATGTAGCGGGCATCGATGACGTGGGGGGTCTTGGGGTGGGTCATTCCGGGCACAACTCCGTTTCAAGGCGCTCGAGGACGGCCGGCAGCTCGGCCGACAAGTGCTGGTCGCACATCGGGTAGAGGATATTCTCTTCCTTCATGTTGTGCTGCTGCATCATGATGAGCAGGGTTTCGGCGACGCCGAGGTATTCGTCGGTATTGCCGGCTTCGAGGGCGGCCAAGGCTTCGTCAAGCAGGGCGCGCATCTGCTCGTGCTCCATGCGCATGACCTGAGTCGGGCCCATCGTCATGCCGGTCTTGGCTTCGAAGGTCGGGAACAGGGTTTTTTCTTCACATTCGAGATGAGCCCGCACGGCGGTACGGAAATGCCCGAAGGCGGCGCGCGCCGCTTGCAGATTGTTGTTGCCCAGTGCCTGCTCGGCCTCGGCAAAGTAGTCGTCGCAACGACGATGGTCGTCGCTCATGAAAGTACGTATTGTGGTCATGGCATCTCTCTTGGGTATGTGTTTCACATTCTCGCGGCTTGGCGTGAATCGGCACCTTGACCGCGGTCAAATCCGCCAACAATCAGTCGCCGAGGATGCCGGCGTGCCGGCAATTCGCCTGACCGTTTAAACCGCGCAGGCCCGGGCATCGACACAACCGCACCGGCGGCCGGCACCGCATATCGATTTCCTTCGGCGAAACACGCTCGCTCCAGCAGGCCGTTTGCATGCGTCAGCCGGAATGTCCCCATCCTGGCTGACGGGAAACAACCTACTTTTCCAGGACGTAGGTCCCCGGCGCATCGGCCAGCGCCGGGAATTTGCGATTGGCGGCCGGATAGGCATCGATCCTTTCGCCGGTCCGCTCGCCGAGCCATGTTGTCCAGTCGTCCCACCACGTTCCGGCCCGCTTCTCGGCGCGTTCGAACCAGTGCTCCCAATTCTCGTTGCGGCCCGGCTCGCCGATCCAGTAGGCCCGCTTGGGCGGATTGACCGGCGGATTGACGATGCCAAGGATATGTCCCGAAGTAGACAGCACGAAGCGCATCGGCGCCTCGACGTTGATATATTTGCGGATGCGGTAGCACTGCTTCCACGGCGCGATGTGATCGTCCTCGGCGGTCACCGCATACAGCGGCTGGACGATATCGTCGAGGTCGATGCTCTCGCCGGCGATGGTCAGCTTGTCGCGTTTGATCAGGTTGTTGTTCAGGTAGAACTCGCGCAGGTAGTAGGCATGCATGGCCTGCGGCATGCGCGTCGTATCCATGTTCCAGAACAGCACGTCGAAAGCGGGCAGCGGTTCGCCGAGCAGGTAGCTGTGTTCCCAGTAATGCCAGATCAGCGGGTTGGAACGCAGCAGGCGGAAGGAACTCGCCATTTCGCCACCGTCCAGATACCCCTTCTTGGCCATCGACTCCTCGAGTGCCCCGACGCTGGCCTCGTCGATGAAGACATCGATGTCGCCCGGATGGGCAAAATCGGTCAGCGTGGTGAACAGCGTCCAGTGGGCGACCGGCACGTTGTCCCGGCCGAAGCGCTTGTTGGCCCAGGCCATGTAGGTGCTGACCAGGGTGCCGCCGATGCAGTAGCCAACCAGATGGACCTTGGGCTGCTTGCAGAATTCGCCGGCGACGCGCACCACCTCGTTGACGCCTTCGAGCAGGTAGTCGTCGAAGCGCACGCTGGACATGTCGGCATCAGGGTTCTTCCAGCTCGTGATGAAGACGGAAAAGCCCTGGTCGGTCAGGTGCTTGACCATGCTCTTCTTGGCTGTCAGGTCGAGGATGTAGAACTTGTTGATCCATGGCGTGATGATCACGATGGGCATGGCCCGCACCTTGTCGGTGGTTGGCGCATAGTGGATCAGCTCGACCAGCCGGTTGCGGAACACCACCTTGCCCGGGGTCGTCGCCAGGTCCTCGCCGACGGTGAAGGCGTCGGGCTCGACCATCAGGATATTCTTGGCCTTCAGGTCGCGCAGGAAGTTTCCCCAGCCCTGGCGCAAGCTCTCGCCGTTGGTTTCGACAAAGCGCTCCATGGCTACCGGGTTGAGCCAGAAGAAATTGGTCGGCGCCACCATGTTGAGCCACTTGCGCAGCCAGAAAGCGGCGCGGCGGCGTTCCCGGTCGGACAGTCCCGGCGTTTCGAAGAACATGTCTTCAAGCCGGTGGGTGAGCGCGATATACCATTCCTTGACGATGTCCCAGCTGGCCGATTCGGTCCATACCGGCGCGGTAAAACGCGCATCGTCGGCGTGCGGCTTGATGACATCCTCGGAAGGAATGCCCAGTGCCCGACGCATGACATGTCCCTGCAGCGCCAGCAGGTCGCCGGACAGGGCATTGGCCGCCCGGGACAGTTCCTGCGGGTGCATCAGCCACGCCATCTGGGCGGCGAGCAGGGAAGTGGTCACCCCATACGGGTCGATGGCCTTGCTGATTGAGTTGCTGAGCGTTTCAAGCGGGCTTTCGCTGCGGATATCGACGCTGTTGTGCTTGCCATTTGAACTGCCGGACATGACGGATTCCTCTAATGACCTGATAGTCAGTTATCTTACATGGTGAATGATTCACCGGGGTGCGTGACATGCACCTCCGGCCAGCCCAGTTGCACGCCGACGGCGCGGGCGAAATTGGCCGCGGCTCCTGCTTCGCCATGGACCACGAAGGTGTGCCCGGGCGGCTTGCGGAAACCGCGCAACCAGCCGAGCAGCGCGGCCTGGTCGGCATGGGCCGACAGGCCGCCCACGGTATGGATACGCGCACGGACCGGCACCGACTCACCGAACAGGGTGACCAGCCGCGCGCCATCGACCAGGCGCCGACCGAGCGTGCCGGCCGCCTGGAAACCGGCGATCAGCACGGTGCATTCGCTGCGCGGCAGGTTTTCGCGCAGGTGGTACTTGATCCGTCCCGCCTCGCACATGCCACTGGCCGACAGGATCACCGCCCCGCTGCGGATGTCGTTGAGCGCCTTGGAGCGCTCGGCATCGGCGACGAATTCGATGCTTACCTGCTCGGGATGCGCCTGCCGCCAGGCCAGCAATTCGCGCGTTTCGGCGTCGAGCAGATCCGGGTGGGCCAGCGTGATGCGCGTCGCCGCATTGGCCATCGGCGAATCGACATAGATCTTGAGCGGCAACAGACGCTTGCGGCGGACCAGATCGACCAGCAGGTAAATGATTTCCTGCGTCCGGCCGACCGCGAAAGCCGGAATGATCAGGTTGCCCTTGGCGGCTCGCGTCCGTTCGAAGGCGGCGACGATCTCGTCCTCGGTTTCGGCCAGCGAACGGTGCGCACGGTCGCCGTAGGTCGATTCGATCAGCACGACATCGGCTTCCGCCGGCGGCGGCTCGGGGTCGCGCAACACCGGGCGCTTGGGCATGCCGAGATCGCCGGAGAAAACCAGCCGCCGCGGCTTGCCTTCGCCGGTCACGGTCACTTCGAGCGAGGCCGAACCGAGAATGTGCCCGGCATCGTGGAAGCGGACGCTAACCGTGTCGGCCGCCTGCAGCGGTTGGCGATAGGCGACCGCCTGCAGTTGCTTCAGGCTGGCCAGGGCCTGGGCGACGGTATAGAGGGGCGCCGGAATGCCGCGCTCGCCCTTGCCCCGGCGGTGGCGATGGCGCAGCTGCCACTCGGATTCCTTTTCCTGGATGTGGGCGCTGTCGGGGAGCAGTACTTCGAGCAGATCGATGGTCGCCTGTGTGGCGTAGATCGGGCCGCGGTAGCCGAGTACGGACAGGCGCGGCAACAGGCCGGAATGGTCGATGTGGGCGTGGGTGAGCAGCACAAAGTCGATCTGGCGCACATCGAAGCCGAAATCGAGGGCACGCTGGTTCTTCTGACGGGCCTCCGCGCCACCCTGAAACATGCCGCAATCGACCAGGAATCGGACCTCGCCGGCTTCGACCAGCGTGCACGAACCGGTCACTTCGCCGGCTGCCCCCAGAAAGACTAGACGCATGTTTGTATTCCTCACGACTTGGTTGTAGCATGAACCTCAACAAGGCGGAATGCAACGCCAGCAGGTCATTTCAGGAGGTTACGCAATGTTCAAGCATATCTTCGTCCCGACCGACGGATCGGAATTGTCGCGCGCCACTGCACAACGTGCTGTCTCCTTCGCCAAAGAGGCCGGCGCCAAAGTCACCGCGTTTTTCGCCAAGCCCGAATACCCTATCGCCTATTTCGGCGAGGGCGCCCTGATCGACCCGACCACCCCGGAGAAGTTTGCCGAACTGGCCGACCAACAGGCGGCCGAATACCTCGGCGAAGTCGCCCGGCTGTGCGCCGCAGAGGGCGTCGAATGCGCCACCGTGTCGGCGGTCAGCGACGTGCCTTACGAAGCGATCATCGAAGCGGCCGAGAAATCGGGCTGCGACCTGATCTTCATGGCCTCGCACGGCCGCCGCGGCATCAGCGGCTTCCTGCTCGGCAGCGAGACGAACAAGGTGCTGACCCACTCCAAGGTGCCGGTCCTCGTCTATCGCTAGGGGATAATGCTTGAGGGGGGACGCAGCCTAGCCGGCTGCGCCTGTCGCTCCTTCAGCGGGCCGCACAGCTATTGTGTCCGGGCAGGATGCGGCACAGCACCGTGCCGCTGTCGGTATCGACGAAATCGACCTCGTCGAGATGGCCGACCAGATAGCGTTTCTTCAGCGTGAAGTCGGTCGGGCGCCCGTAGGTCGCCTTCCAGAACGTCGTGCTTTCGCTGATCACCGGCTCGATCAGCGTCGCTCTGGCGCGCAGTCCGACATGACCGGCCACGGCCGCCGGCAATTCGGCCGAAAAGCCGGCGTCGTCGTCGACCGCCCGGGCGTAGAAATCGTAAAGGTTCTCGAAGGCCAGGAAGTAGTCATAGCGCCAGTTCACCCTCATCTGCTGCGGCGTGCCGATCTTGTCCTCGAATTCGTAGGTGCCGCGCTCCTCGTCCACCGACTGCAGCGGCAGGAACTTGAAGCGGTAGTAATCCTCGACCTCCGGGTTGGCCAGCGGCTGCCAGCTCCAGCCTTCGGCAATCTGGTTGAAGGCCATGCGATAGAGGGCACGCGCCCGGTCGCCGCTGACCGCGACATCGAGGCCGCTGCCGGCAAGGTCGACGCTGACGTCGACATGCTGACCGACGCGGGCATGGCGACTGTCGCCGGATAATCCGGCCAGATTGACGAACTGCCGCTCGGCCGTTTCGACCGCCTGGGCTGTGCCAAAAAAGGCGGCGACCGTAGTCGCCGCAAGCGTATATCTGAGGATAAACATGTCGACTTGGAAAACATCCTTGGGGATGAACAAGTAGGATCTATCCTCCGCTTCCTTCGCCGCCCGGCCCATGATGCACATCAACAAATTCCGAGCGGACCGCATTTTGGCCGGCATCGGCGCGATCCCCGCCACTATTGCTTGGGCAAAAAGCGGAAACGGCAGACGTTGCCGCCTTTGGCCATGCATTCCTCGTGGTCGACCGCGCTGTCGGTAAAGGTCGACAACAGGGCGAGGTCGAAGGCGCAGACATCCGGGTCGTCCATGGCCAGCTTGTGGAAGACGCAGTTACTGGCCTCGATGCGGGGTTCGGCGCCCGCCGCGTCGGCCTTTGCCGTCTCGTAACCCATTTCCTCCATGATCCCGGCCAGCTTGTCGACCCGCTGCTGCCGGCCTTCCAGCCCGGGGTGCTGGCGCAGCAGCTGGCCGGCCACCGCGCTGCCCATGTTGGCGAGTCGTTCCTGTGCGGCCTCGGCCCCGGCTTCCTGCTTGATGGATTCGACCACCAGCTGGGCAAACCAGGCGTAATGGCGGGGAAACAGCTCCTGGCCGGCCGGGGTCAGCACATAGAGCTGTT
>DATGXM010000435.1:0-14263 GCA_035298985.1 Azonexus sp.
TTCGCGGATACGGTTTTTTTCAGCGGCCAGCAACTGTTCGCGCGTTTTGGGGCCGCGCGGTTCGGGCTTGATTTCGGCGACGCTGGCCGGCAGTTCGCGCGGCATGCGCTTGAGATACTCGGCGCAGCCAGCGCTGACCCAATCGGGCTGGCGATGGCCGACGGCGAGAATGGCCAGCTTCATTCGCCGGCGGCCTGCTCCGCCTGCTGCTTGCGGCGCTGGGCCGGGGTAACCTGCCACAGCTCTTCCAGGTTGTAGTACTGGCGGACCATGGGTTGCATGACGTGCACGACGACATCGCCGATATCGACCAGCACCCATTCGCCGGCATCCTCGCCTTCGACCGAGACGATCTCGCCGCCGGCCTCGCGCACCTTGTCCTGGACGTTGCGGGCCAGCGCCTTGACTTGGCGGTTGGAGTCGCCGCTGGCGATGACCAGGCGGTCGAACAGCGAGGTCAGCTTGGTGGTGTTGATCACTTCAATGTCCTTGCCCTTGATGTCTTCGAGGGCGTTGACGACGATTTTTTGCAGCTTGCGGATGTCCATCAGGCGTTTCTGTAGAGAGAGTTGGTTTGAATATAGTCGAGAACGTCGTCCGGCAGCAAATAGCGCGCGGACAGTCCGTTGGCCAGCAGCTGGCGGATCTGGGTCGCTGAAATGGCCAGTTGCGTCATCGCGAAAGTGGCGATGGCGCCGGCCGGCGCGGCTTGCAACGCCGAGGCATCTGCCTGGCGGCGGGCGTTGAATTCGCTGGCCAGTTCAAGCGGCAAGCTGGCCGTTTCGACCGGGAATCCCGGCCGGTGCGAGACGGCGACATGGGCCAGTGCGAAGATGTCGCGCCAGCGATGCCAGCTGGCCAGCCCGGCAAAGGCGTCGGCACCGACCAGCAGGACCAGCGGCTGCCGGTCGCCCAATTCGCGGCGCAGGCGTTCCAGCGTATGCACGGTGTAGCTCGGCGCGCTCGCCTCGACTTCGCTGGCATCGACCGAAAAGCGCGGATTGCCGGCCGTCGCCCGGCGCACCATGTCCAGGCGCCGCGCGGCGGTGACCTGCGGCGCCCCCCGGTGCGGCGGCTGGCCGGCCGGCATCCAGCGCACGCCGCCGAGTCCCAGGTGGGCGATGGCTTCCTCGGCCAGACGCAGATGGCCGTAGTGCACGGGATCGAAGGTACCGCCGAACAGGCCGAGAGGTTTGGGGTCTGTTTTCATTCAGATCACGGTCACCCAGGGGAGTGGCGGGGAGGCAGCGCAAGGCGCCGGCCGCGCGGCGCAGTGATCTGCGCAAGCGGCCGGCAACGCGGCGATGTACCCCGCCACTCCCCTGCCCTTCGGGTTGGCCCGGCCTGCGGTGGCTGCGGCGTTGCTCGGTTTGGGAATGGAAGCACCATTCCCTGCACCTCACGCCTTGCATCCCCTCGCAGGCCGGGCCAACGTGATCCGCGAGCTGAATGAAAACAGACCCTAAACAATTTCGGAAATGCCGAAGATGTCGCGATAGCTGGCGTAGAAGCTGGCGAAAATGGTCGGCGCGACGACCAGAACCATGGGAACGGTGACGATGGCCGTCACCAGGTTGGCGGCGCCGGGCATGATCAGGAGCAGGATGCCGAGCAGCACGCCGGGCAGGATGCCGGCGACGATGATGAGGCCCAGGCCGTAGGTCAGGAAGGGCCGCCAGTTCATCCAGCAAGCCATGAAGCTGAAGAACAGCGAGCGGCCGACGGTAAGCCGGTGCCAGGAGACGAGGACCGGCGCAAACCACCAGGCCATGAGGACCGGGGTCATCAGCAGCATGACGAAAACCGCCGACAGCATGAAGTCGGCATCCTCTACCATCGCCCGTTCGGCGCGGTTGCTGGCCAGCATGAAACGCAGCAGGTCGCCGCCATCGACCAAGGTGGACAGGGCCAGCGTTCCCAACGTGCAAGCCAGGTACAGCGCCCCCAGGACGGCCAGCGTGCGGCCATTGTCCTTCAGGCTGCCGTACAGGGTCTGCAGGCCGATCGGCTGGCCGCGTTCGAGATTGCGCGCCGCCTGCATCAGCCCGACCGACAGGCCGGGAATGGCCAGCGAGGCGATCAGCACGCCGATATAGGGCACGATGTTCAGGAACAGCACGGTGAACCAGTAGGCGACGACCAGCATGCCGAGCATGAGGGGATTGCGCCGGAAAATGGCGAAACCGCCCATCACCCATTGCCAGCCGGCCGCCGACGGCAGCGTTTGCGCCCTCACCGTCAGCTCCCCATGAAAATGTCGCGGTACGACGCGTAGACCGCGCCGGAGAAAACCGGCAACAGCAGCAGCAGCCCCATGCCCACCGGCAGCATGGCGAAAAACAGCGCGACGACCAGGAAAACGCCGAAGATGCACGTCGGCAGCCAGTTCTTGGCGCCGGCCGCGAAGCTGGCCTTCATCGCGTCGAGTGGCTTCATGTCGTGGAAGAAGACCAAGGCCGGGGCATACCAGGTGGCCATGATGACCGGAATCGACAGGACCAGGACAAGCAGGCCGGCCAGCATGACGCCGCCCAGCGCGATGCCGAACCCCGCCACCTTGCCGGTAATGCCGCCGCCCAGCACGCCACCGCTGACCAACAGGAAGGCCAGGAAGGCGATGCCGAAGACGCCGGCGGCGAAGAAGACGCCGACCATGACCAGTTGCCCGGCCTGATGGCGGAAGCCGGCGAACAGGTCGGCGATTTCCGGCTCCTGGTTGTCGCTGATGTGGCGGCAGACCCGGAACATGCCGGCACCGAACAGCGGCACCAGCAGATGGGCGGCGATCTGCCCGAACAGCGGCACGATGGAAATGGCCATCAGGATGACCAGCAGCAATACGGTGGTGCCGATCCAGATGCCGGGGTTGACCAGGAACATGGCCCAGCCCTGGCGCAGCCAGTCGAAGCAGGCGCCGGGATCGACTTCACGGCTTTCGCCGGTAAAGCGGGCCGGTGCCATCGGAAATACAGGAGTTTCGTTCATGCGCGGATGCTAACGGGGGAGCGCGGTCGGGGCAAGGCGAAAACGTGTCAGAAGATGCCGAAAATCGTCGGGATTCTTGATCGTTACCACTTCGCCCTGGCGCGGACGGTGCCGCACCTCCAGACGCAGCAGCCAGAAGCGCAGCGCGGCGGCGCGCCGCATTGCTGCCCAGGCCTGCCTTTCCGCTTCGGTGAGCGGGCGGACGCCGGTATAGCCGTCGATCAGGGCGGCCAGCGCCGCGTCGTCGGCACACCAGTCGTTGGCGACCACCGCCAGATCGAACAGCCAGGCGTCTTCGCCGGCAAAGTAGAAATCGAGCACGCCGCTCAGTTGCCCGCGACCATCCCACAGCACATTGTCGCGGAACAGGTCGGCGTGAATGACGCCACGCGGCAGTCCGCTCCAGTCCTGGGCCGCCTGGAAGGCCAGTTCGTCGGCAAGTAGGGCGGCTTCGTCCGGGCTGACCAGAGGCAACAGGCTGGCGCCGACCTGCTGCCGCCAGGCGGCACCGCAAGGATTGGGCAGCGTATCGGGCATGCCGGCGGCAGCCTGGTGCAATTGAGCCAGCAGCGCGCCGACGATGCGGCAATGGCCGACCGTCACGTCGTCCAGCGCGGCACCGGGCAGACAGCTGAGCAGCGCGGCGGGCTTGCCGGCCAGCGGCCGCCAGCGGCGTCCCGCCGCATCGGCCAGCGGCTGCGGGCATGGCAGGCCGCAATGGGCCAGCCGGTCCTGCAAGGCGAGGTAGAAATCGAGGGTAGCGGGTTCGATGTTCTCGAACAGGGTGAGGACGAAACGGCCGTTCGCCGTCGTCACGAAATAATTGGAGTTCTGCATGCCGGCGGCGATGCCGGCATGGTCGATCAACGCGCCCAGCCCGAGAGGCTGCAGCCAGGCAGCGAGTTCATCCCGCCCGACGGGGGTATAGACGGACAACGCTTACCAGCTGTGAATGACCCACATCGGCGGCTTGGTCGGATGCTGGTCGGGGCCGACATCGACCAGGATGCCGTCGCCCTGGCGGTCGACCAGATAGTACGGCTTGCCGACGGCCGGCGTGACCTTGACCATGTACAGCTTGCCCTTGATGCGGAATTCCTCGCGGGTTTCGGTCTCGCGCTTGACGATGGTGACCTGCGGCTCGAGGGCTTCGTCGAAAGCCTCCATGCCCGGCGGCGGGGGCGGCACGGCCGGCAGCGGCTGCAGATCGCCCTTCTGCGCCCAGGCAGGCAGTACGACAAGCAGCAGGATGGGGAAAAGACGGCGCATGATGGAATCCTCGGTATTGATAGCCCGATTTTACAGGTTGAGCAGCATCTCGTGTTCGTTCGGCAATGGCCCGAAGGGACGGGCTTCGTAGTGCTTGAAGATGGCCTCGACGACCTTCTCCGGCTCATCGATGATCTGGATCAGGTTCATGTCTTCGGCATCGACCATGCCTTCGCTGACCAGCCGGTCCTTGAACCAGTCGATCATGCCGCCCCAGAATTCCGAGCAGACCAGGATAAGCGGAATCTTGCGCGCCTTGCCGGTCTGGATCAGGGTCAGCGCCTCCATCAGCTCGTCCAGGGTGCCGAAGCCGCCGGGCATGACCACGTAGGCGCTGGCGAAGCGGACGAACATGTATTTGCGGGCGAAGAAGTGGCGGAAGGTCTGCGAGATGTCCTGGTAGGGATTGTTGGCCTGTTCGTGCGGCAACTGGATGTTGAGGCCGACCGACGGCGACTTGCCGAAGAAGGCGCCCTTGTTGGCCGCTTCCATGATGCCCGGGCCGCCACCGGAGATGACCGAGAACCCGGAATCCGACAACAGGCGGGCCAATTGCTCGGTCAGCATGTAGTACTTCGACTCGGGACGCACACGGGCCGAACCGAACATGGTCACCGCCGGCTTGATCGCGGCCAGACGTTCGGTCGCCTCGACGAACTCTGACATAATGCCGAAAATCCGCCAGGACTCGCGGGCCGTCGTATTTTTCAACAGGGCCTCGGTCTCCACACCCATCACCAGCTTATCGCTTTCCGTCACTTCGTATGCCTCTCTTGTTGTTGGTGGACGGTTCGTCCTACCTCTATCGCGCTTTCCACGCCCTGCCCGACCTGCGCAACAAGGCGGGTGAGCCGACCGGCGCCATCTACGGCGTTTTGAACATGCTACGTCGTCTGGAAAGCGACTACAAGGCTGACTACAAGGCGGTCGTCTTCGACCCCCGGGGCAAGACCTTCCGCGACGACTGGTATCCGGAGTACAAGGCGCACCGGCCGCCCATGCCGGACGACCTGGCCAGCCAGATCGAACCCATCCACGCTGCCATCAAGGCCGCCGGCTGGCCGGTGATCATGATCGACGGCGTCGAGGCCGACGATGTGATCGGCACGCTGGCCACCCAGGCCGCGGCTGCGGACATCGATACACTGATTTCGACCGGCGACAAGGATCTGACCCAGCTGGTCGGCCCCAAGGTCCGCTGGTACAACACGATGAGCAACGAACTGCTCGACGCGGCCGGCGTCGAGGCCAAGTTCGGCGTGCCGCCGGAACGCATCGTCGATTACCTGGCCTTGGTCGGCGATGCCGTCGACGGCGTGCCCGGCGTGGCGAAATGCGGCCCGAAAACCGCCGTCAAATGGCTGACCCAGTACGGCACTCTCGACAACCTGGTGGCCAATGCCGCCGAGGTTTCCGGCGTCGTCGGCCAGAACCTGCGTGACCACCTGGAATTCCTGCCGCTGGGCAAGAAGCTGGTCACCGTCGTCTGCGACCTGCCCGATCTGCCGGCTCCCACCGGGCTGACGGCCACGGCGCCGGACATCGAGACGCTGCGTACGTTGTACACCCGCTTTCAGTTCCGCACCTGGCTGGCCGAAATCGACGGCCCGGAGGCCACCACCGACATGCCGGCACAAATGGTCGGACGGCCGGAAGCTCCGCGGCCTGCCGGAAAAATTCCCGTCAGCTACGAAACGGTGCTCGACCGGGCGCAGTTCGACGCCTGGCTGGCCAGGATCGAAGCCGCCGAACTGACGGCCATCGATACCGAAACCAACAGCCTCGATTCCTTCGTCGCCCGCATCGTCGGCGTGTCGCTGTCGGTCAAGCCCGGCGAGGCCTGCTACATCCCGCTCGCCCACACCGCGCCCGGCGTGGCCGACCAGTTGCCGCGCGACGAGGCATTGGCCAGATTGAAGCCGTGGCTCGAATCGGCCAGCCATAAAAAGGTGCTGCAGAACGCCAAGTACGACCAGCACGTCTTCGCCAACCACGGTATTGCGCTGGCCGGCATCGCCCACGACACCATGCTGCAGAGCTACGTCATCGAGTCCGACAAGGGCCACGACCTCGGCCAGCTATGCAGCCGCCACCTCGGCCTCGACACCATCGCCTACGAGGACCTGTGCGGCAAGGGTGCCAAGCAGATCACCTTCGACCAGGTCGATATCGAACGCGCCGCCACCTACGCCGCCGAGGACGCCGACGTCACCCTGCGCATCCATGACGTGCTGCATCCGCAATTCGCCAGCGAACCGGGCCTGTCGCGCATCTATCACGACATCGAGATGCCGGCCCGCCAGGTGATCTGGCAGATCGAACGCAATGGCATCCTGGTCGATGCCGACGTGTTGGCCAAGCAGAGCCACGAAATGGGCCAGAAAATCATGGCGCTGGAAACCCAGGCCTACGAACTGGCCGGCCAGCCCTTCAACCTGGCCTCGCCCAAGCAGCTGGGCGACATCCTGTTCACCAAGCTCGGCCTGCCGGTGAAGAAGAAGACCGCCTCCGGCGGCCCGTCCACCGACGAGGAAGTGCTGACCGAGCTGGCCCTCGACTACCCGCTGCCCAAGCTGCTGCTCGAACACCGCAGCCTGTCCAAGCTGAAGGGCACCTACACCGACAAACTGCCGCGCATGATTAATGCGCAGACCGGCCGCGTGCATACCAATTTTGCCCAGGCCGCCGTGGTCACCGGCCGGCTCGCTTCGAGCGATCCCAACCTGCAGAACATTCCGGTGCGCAGCGAGGAAGGCCGGAAAATCCGCACCGCCTTCATCGCGCCGGCCGGGAGCAGCATCGTTTCGGCCGACTATTCGCAGATCGAATTGCGCATCATGGCCCATCTGTCGGGCGATGACCGCCTGCTCGATGCCTTCGCCCACGGCGAGGACGTACACCGGGCGACGGCCGCCGAAATCTTCGGCGTCACGCCGCTCGAAGTCGGCCCCGACCAGCGGCGCGTCGCCAAGAGCATCAACTTCGGCCTGATCTACGGCATGAGCGCCTTCGGCCTCGCCCGCCAACTCGGGCTGGAGCGTGGCGCGGCGCAGATCTACATCGACCGCTATTTCGCCCGCTACCCAGGCGTCGCCCGCTACATGGAAGAAGCCCGCCAGACGGCGCGCGACAAGGGCTACGTCGAAACCGCCTTCGGCCGCCGCCTGTGGTTCCCGGAAATCCGCTCCAGCCAGGCCATGCGCCGGCAGGGCGCCGAACGCGCCGCGATCAACGCGCCGATGCAGGGCACGGCCGCCGACCTGATCAAGCTGGCCATGGTCGCCGTGCAAGACTGGCTGGAAAAGTCGGGCATGGCGTCAAAATTGGTCCTGCAGGTGCACGACGAACTGCTGCTCGAAGTTCCGGACAACGAACTGATGGACGTCCGCACCCACCTGCCCCGTCTGATGGGGCAAGTGGCCGAACTAAAGGTGCCGCTGGTCGTCGAGGTCGGTGTTGGGCCGAACTGGGAAGCGGCGCACTAGGCGCCTTCCAACTCCCGCACTACTGCTTCGACCGCCTCGACCGTGATATCGGCGACGGCGAAGGTCGGCGGCTGCATGAGGACGTGCGGTGCGCCCCACGGATACCAGCGGGTGCGCTTGGCTTCGGAATTCTCGAACAGCGCCGCCGTCTTCAGCTTGAGCCCCGCGGCGAGGTGCATGGCGCCGCCATCGGCGCCGACAAAACCGTCGCACAGGGATAGCGCGGCGATCAGTTCCTCCAGCCGCTCGGTGACGACGGGTACCGCCCCCATGCCCTGACAGGCGGCCAACACCTGCGCTGCCTTTTCGTCATCGCCCGGATGGGCCGGATGATCGGCCGGCCCGGGCGACCAGAACAGCGCAAAGCCGCGTTCTGGCGAAGCGAGGCGCCGGATCAGCTCGATGTACTTCTCGGCCGGCCAACGCCGGCTTTTCTCGCGGGCGCTGAGGTGGATGGCCCAGATTTTCCGGCCGGCCAGTTCGGCCAGCTTCGGGCGTATGGCGGCGACCACCTCGGGAACTGGCGTCAGCTGCAATGGACCGAGTTCCGGCTGGATGCCAAGCGGCGCCAGCAGCTTGCCGACCGCCTCGACCTCATGGAAGGGTGCGCCGGGCTTCTCGGCAATGATCCGGCGAGCGCCCACTAGGCGCGCGTAGCGGTCGCCCCCCGGCGACGCGACGATAGCGACGTCGATGCCCTTGCGACGCAGCTTCCACAGCAGCCCGGCCGTTTCTAGCCAGATCGCCAGCTTGCTCTCGCCCGGGCCGCGATGCTTGGCCTTGCGGTAGGCGAATACCTCGTTCACATCCGGATTGCCGCGCATCACGGCGACGTTGTACTGATTGACCAGCACGCCTATCCAGGCGTCAGGCATCGCCCGGCGCAGGGCGGCGAGCATCGGCGTGGTGCACACCAGGTCGCCGATGTTGTCGCGACGGATGACCAGGATATTCATTTGCCCTCCCCGGCAGCGGCGGATTGTTCGGTCAGCTTCAAGCCGACCAGGATGCCGACCAGGGCGCAGGCCATGTTGGCCAGCCCGCCGACCCAGAAACCGTTGGCGAAGTTGCTCAGCAGGTAGGCGAGCAGCGTGGTCAGGATCACCACCCGCAGGCGCTGATGCTCGACCGGCCCGCACACTAGGCCTTGCAGCCCTTGCCAGAACACCGCCAGCCAGAAAGCCAGCACCAGCAGCAAACCGGGAATGCCGATCTCGAAAGCCACTTGAAGGAAATAGTTGTGCGGATTGACCTTGCCGTAGCTGGCGTGCGTTTCTTCGCCGAGGAAGTAAGCCGCCTTGCCGGGATCGTTCGCCTTCCAGCGTTCGGCATAGCCGCCCTCGTTGATCGCCCAGGCCAGTTTCTTCCAGCCGTAACCGTAGCCAAGCAGCGGCCGGGCTTCGATCAGTTCGACGACGCCGGACCAGACGTCGAGACGCAGGCTCAGGCCCTGGTTGGTGACATAGGTATCGCTCTGCGCCAGCGAACGGTATTTTTCGAGGTAGCCAAGGTTGCTCTGCGCGGCGACCCAGCCGACGCCGAGGGCAATGACCAGAAAAACGGCCGCCAGCGCTTTCCAGGCGCGCAGCAGGCCGAACAGCACGATGACCGAAATGGCAACGACCAGCAGCGGGCTGCGCGAACCGTACAAGCCGGTCAGCACAACGCCGAGCACGACAAGCGCGCCGAGCAGCAGCCGTTGCTGCAGGTCGGCAGCCGTCGATACCGCAAAGGCGATGACTAGCGGCAGGCAGAAACTGGCCAGCGTCGCATAACCGCCCCAGTATGAACGGTGGGAGCGCGGAATCTGTCCTTCGCTCAGCGAGTGCTGGCTCAAATAGGAAGCGACTTCGACAGTGGACAGCAGGCTGACCGCCGCGAAACCAGCGATGATCACCCACAAGGCTGTCCGCGCCTGACTGGCGCCATTCACCAGCAGGCAGCCGACGAGCAGCAACTCGGCCTGCAGCAGCAAGTCGCGCGGCAGGGCATGCAGGCTGTCGGAAGCATAGGGGCTGGCCACCGACACGGCGACACACCAGACGACAATGGCCAGCGCCAGACCGAGTACGGCGTTGCGACTGCACAGGCGCTGGCGAGTCTCGGCACGCAAGACGAGCGGTATCGCCACTGCCAGCAGACCGACCATCAGCACATACTTCACCGCGACGAATTTTTCGAAAGGCTGGATGAAGAGCAGCCCCCACCACATGCCCAAGGCCCCTTGCACCAGCCGGTCGGCCTTGCCCGCAACAACAGCTTGCTTCATTGTCCCTGCTCCATTTTTTCCAGCACGGCTTTCAGTGCCAGGCCGTTCTGGCGCGCATCGTAATGGGTACGCGCATGGTGCAAGCAATGCGCCCCCAGTTCAGTCGCCAGGTCGCGCGAGGCGTGAATGGCGCGCAGCTTGGCGGCCAGATCCCAGAAGTCGCCCGGCGTGAAAATCAGCTCCTCGCGCTCACCCACCACCTCGGGCAGGCCACCGACCCGCGACACCACGGTCGGCAGGCCGCAGGCCATCGCTTCAGCGACAACGAAACCGAACTGTTCCGCCAGGTTGATTGCCGGCAAGGCGGGCAGCACGAAGGCGTCCGACTGCGCATAAATGTCGGGCAAGGCATCGTATTTCAGGAAGCCGGTGAATTTCACCTTGTCCTTGATGACGAGCAGTTCGGCTGCCTGCTCCAGGCCGTGGCGCTGGGCGCCCTGACCAACGAAGGTCAGCTCCAGATTGGGGATCTCCGGCAGCAGTTCCTTGGCCGCGTAGAGCAAGGTGTAGCAGCCCTTCCAGCTGACCAGCTTGCCGACGAACAGGATGCGGAAGACGTCATCCCTGGCGGCTTGCGGCCGCGGCTGGAAGATCTCGGTATCGACGCCGGGATAGACGTGAACGATCTTTTCTTCCGGTATTCCTTCGAGCAGCAGCACGCGACGGCAGGTATCGGTAATCGCCACGAACAGGTCGACCTGCGGAAAGGCCGCCTGGCGGATGGCCAGCGAACGCGGGTCGAACATGTCGACAAAGGGGATGGTGAAGGGAATCCAGTACACCAGCTTGAATTTGTGGCCCTTGGCCTTCAGCGATGCCAGGGTATGCAGCGAACGGTCGGAGCCGGTCAACGCGACATCGAACTCGCCATTCGCGGCCGAGCGTTCGACTTCCTGGTAGAAGAAATCGCGCTTCTTGTCCTTGTCGTTTTCCTGCAGGCGGCGCCAGGCCTTGATCGGGGCTTTCAGGTAGTCACGCAGTTGCTGCTTCTTGGTCAGCAGATGCACCCGGTGCGGCGTGATGTTGAGTCCGGACTTGTTCTTTTCGGACAGGAAGAAGGTGGTGTCCGGAATCGAATCGAAGAGCTGGGCGAAATAGCGCCCGACGCCATAGTCCTTGAAAACGGCTAGTTTCATTGTCGACACTCGGCAACGGAATTTCGGGAAGCCAATATCGCCTCGACCGCCTGCACGACGGCAACGACGGGCATATTGGCAATGCACGCCCGAGTTTTCAGGCGGCAGGCATAGGGCGCATCGAAGGCATGCGAACAGGGGGCGCAGGGTTCGGCACTGCGGATGACGATCGCCTGGCGACTGATCGGTCGCTGGTCGTCGGCATCGGCCGGCCCCATGAAATCGACGACCGGTACGCCCAGCGCATCGGCCATATAGGTGGCGCCGGAATCGACGCCGACGAAGCAATCGAGGGCGCCGAGCAGCACGGGCAGCTCGGCGAGCGGCCATTGGCCGGTGGTATCGATGGCGCGACCGGCCGGCAGGACGGCGCACAGGGCGGTGGCGGCGGCATGGTCGGCATCGGTGCCGATCAGGACCAGCGTCGCCGGGGTGCGGTTCACGATCTGGCCGGCCAAGGCTTGCAACTGTGCCGTATCTAGCGCCTTCATGCGGTTGCCGGCACCGAGGCCGAAACCGACCAGCGGATGGTGCAGTTGGGGTGACAAGGCATCAAGCCGGGCTTTGCCGCTCCGGGCACCGCCGATCTCGTTGGGTAGAGCAAGCACGGCTGCATCCACCTTGATGTCGAACCCGGCCAAAGCGCGCAAGGCTGTTTCGCGAAACAGCTGCCCGGCGCGGTGCGGCTCGCCATGGGTCAGGAAGGGCCAGGCCAGGCGGGCACTGCCTTGCCGGCGGTCGGCGAGGACCGAGACCCGCTGCGGGACACCAGCCCAGAACGGCACCAGCAGGTTGGTCAGGTTGGGACTGAGGATCAGCACGCCGTCGTAGCCTTCGGTCAGCAGATCAAACAGCCAGCGCTTGCCGGCCCAGCCCTTGAAGCCGTGTTTGGGCAAGGTGACTAGGCGGTCGATGCAGTCCAGCTCCTTGGCCAGCGGCACGTTGACCGGATGCAGCAGGGCAACGATCTCGGTATCTGGCTTGCGCGCACGCAAAGCCCGAAAAACCGGCGTCGTGGCGACGAAATCGCCGATCTTGGCGGTCTGGATGACAAGGATGCGGTTCTTTCGCTTCGTTCCGCGCAACGCTGCCCGCAGCCACAGCAGCGGCGAGACTAACCAGGTCAGCAGCAGGTAGATCACCGCACGGCCTCGCCAAGCACCTGCATGACGCCGGCGACGTAGGCCTCAATCGAATAGCGTTCGGCCACCCGCTGGCGCCCCGCTTCGCCCATGCTGTGGCGCAATGCGGCGTCGGACAGCAGGCGGCGCAGCGACGCGGTCAACGCTGCCACGTCGCCATAGGCGTAGAGCAGGCCGGTTTCCTCATGGACGATCAGTTCGCGCGTGCCGGTGACGTCGGAGCCGACCACTGGCTTGCCGGCAAGCATGGCTTCGAGCACGACGCGCGGCAGGCCTTCCTTGCTCGAACACAGCACGCAGACGTCCATCACCTGCACCCAGGCCAGCGGCACCGACTGGAAGCCGACGAAGCTGACCTGATCGAGCAGGCCGAGGCGAGCAACGGCGCTTTCCAGTTCGGTGCGCTGCGGCCCTTCGCCGAGGATCAGGCAGGTCACCGCCAGCCCTTCGGCCTTCAGGTTGGCCACCGCCTGCAGCAGGTGCAGGACGCCCTTGCGTGCTGTCAGCTGGCCGACCGTACCGATGACCAGTTCCTTGGCGGTCGGCGGCAGCGCCACCGGCGCCGGCAAAGCGATGCGGCTGTCGATGGCGTTATGGACGACACGCAGGCGGTTTTCGGCGACATGCTGGGCGGCCAGCACGTCCGCCACGCCCTGCGAGACGCAGATGATGCGCGTCGCGGTACGATTGACCACCGTCGCCTCGTTGGCATGCAGGGTCGGCTCGATTCGGCAGTGCTGGACGACCGGCAAGCCGGCCGCCTCGGCGGCGAGATAGCCTTCCAGGTTCGACGAAGGCTGGTTATTCATGTACAGCAGGTCGTAGCCGCCCTCGGCCAGCAGCAGCTGCAAGGCGGCGACGCGCGGCTTGACCCGCCACTGCATCTCGATGGCCAGCACCGCCCGCTTCTTCAGCCGGCCGGACCATGACAGCAGGCCGCGTGCCACTTCCTTGGCCAGCTTGGCCCACAGCGGCTGCTTGCGCGGCGGCAGCACGATCAGCGGAATGGCGATGTCGGCCAGTTCCTCGGACAGCAGGCGGCCGCTCTTGCCCTTCTTGTAGTCCTTGTAGAAGCAGCAGGTCACGTCAAAACGGGTACGGTCGATGCGCTTCAGCAACTCGAACACGCTATTGGTGCCACCACCCCATTCGTTGCCGGTGTCGAGCAGCAGGACGCGTTTGGGCGAACTCATGCCTGCTCCCGGTTCAGGATGGTGTCGACCGCCGCCACCACTTCATCGACCGCGATGTTGTCCATGCAGATCGGCTCGGCGTAGGGGCAGTTTTTTGAGAAACAGGGATCGCAGGTCCGCCACTTGCGGATGATGACGTGCTTGTCGAGGTCGTAGCCGGGGCCGGAGCGGGCCGGGTCGGACACCGCGAACAGCGCAACGACTGGCGTATCGACCGTCACCGCCAGATGCATCGGCCCGGTATCGCCGGTGACCAGCAGGCTGGAACGGCGCAGCAGGTCGGGCAAGGCGATCAACGGCAGTTGCCCGGCCGAAGCCCAGGCCCGCCCACCGCCAACGAAGGGCGCGGCGGCCTCGATGCCGGCGGCGACTTCCTGGCACAGGGCCGCTTCAGCCGGCGAACCGGTGACCACAAAGCGAAGTTCCGGGCGCGCCTTGACCATCTCAGCGGCCGCCGCGATGAAGCGCGAACGCGGCCAGCGCCGGCTCATGGTCGAGGCGCCGGGCTGGAAGGCGACCAGCGTCGCGTCCTGCCAGCCGCGCTCGGTCAGCGCCTGATCGACGGCTGCCTTGCCCGCGGCGTGGGCCGGCACGGTCATCCGCCGCTCGAAATCGCCCTGCGCCCCAGCCAGCTTCGCCACCGCCAGGCGCTGATCGATGCCGTGCCCCAGATCATCCCAGCCAAGCACCGGTTCGCGGTTGCTGAGCAGGAAATTCCAGCGGTTGTTGTTGGGCAGCTTGAAGATGTGGCGGGCGCCGGACAGGTAGGCCAGCGGCGTCGCCT
>DATGXM010000436.1:0-4335 GCA_035298985.1 Azonexus sp.
CGTCCGCCTGATCGACGCCATCCTGACCGACGCCGTCAAGCGCGAGGCGTCGGACATCCACTTCGAGCCGGAAGCCAATTTCCTGCGCATCCGCTACCGCATCGACGGCATGCTGCGCCAGATCCGTGCCCTGCACAAATCCTACTGGCCGGCGATGACGGTGCGCATCAAGGTGCTGTCCGGCATGAACATCGCCGAAATGCGCGCCCCACAGGATGGCCGGATCGGCCTGACAGTGTCCGGACGGCCGATCGACTTCCGGGTGGCCAGCCAGCCGACCATCCACGGCGAAAACATCGTGCTGCGCATCCTCGACCGCCAGAAGGGCATCGTACCGCTGGAGGACCTGGGCCTGACCGAGGAGCACCTGCACCAGCTGAAACTGATGATCTCCCGGCCGGAAGGCATCATCCTGGTGACCGGACCGACCGGCAGCGGCAAGACGACGACGCTGTACTCGGTGTTGAACCACATCAACTCCGAGGGCATCCACATCATGACCCTCGAAGACCCGGTCGAGTACCCGATGGCCATGGTGCGCCAGACCTCGGTCGCCGAGGCGGCCAAGCTCGATTTCGCCAACGGCATCCGCTCGATGATGCGCCAGGATCCGGACGTCATCCTGGTCGGCGAGGTGCGCGACGCCGAAACCGCCGAGATGGCCTTCCGCGCCGCGATGACCGGCCACCAGGTCTATACGACCCTGCACACCAACTCGGCCATCGGCGCCGTGCCACGCCTGCTCGACATCGGCGTGCTGCCCGACATCCTGGCCGGCAACATCATCGGCATCATCGCCCAGCGCCTGATCCGCCGCCTGTGCGAGCATTGCAAGACGCCCTACCACGCCGAATCGCACGAGATCCGCCTGCTCGGCCCGCTCGGCGAGGGGCCGCATCCGGTACTGTTCCGCCCGACCGGCTGCGAACTGTGCGATTTCCAGGGCTATCGCGGCCGGGTCGCCATCATGGAACTGTTGCGCATCGATGCCGGCATCGACGAGCTGATCGCGCTCCGGGCAACCACGCACGAAATCCGCAACCGAGCCTTGCTGCAAGGCTTCAAGACGCTGGCCGACGATGGCATGCAGCGCGTCCTCGACGGCGTGACCTCGCTGGAGGAACTGGCCCGCGTCGTCGACCTGACCGACCGGATGTAGCCACGCCATGCTCTTCGACTACAAGGCGGTCAGCGCAGAAGGTCGAATGACTTACGGGCGCCTCGATGCGATCAACCTGATCGACCTCGAGATGCGCCTCAAGCGCATGAACCTCGATCTGGTCACCGGTCACCCGATCCAGCCGCGCACGCTGTTCGGCCCACGCGGCGTGCCGCGTCCGGAACTGATCAACTTCTGCTTTCATCTCGAACAGCTGACCCGGGCCGGCGTCCCCATTCTCGAGGGGCTGACCGACCTGCGCGACTCGACCGAGCAGCCGCGTTTTCGCGAGGTGATCGCCGGTCTGATCGAAAGCATCGAAGGTGGCCAGACGCTGTCGCAGGCCATGGCGGCCCACCCGGACATTTTCAGCCAGGTGTTCAGCAACCTGATCCGGGCCGGCGAGTCGAGCGGCCAGTTGCCCGATGTGCTTGCCAGCCTGAGCGAATCGCTGAAATGGGAAGACGAGCTGGCGTCGCACACCAAGAAACTGCTGATCTACCCGGCCTTCGTCGCCAGCATCGTGTTGGCCGCCACCTTCTTCCTGATGATCTACATGGTTCCGCAGCTCAAGATTTTCGTGCGGAACATGGGGCAGGCGCTGCCGCCGCATACGCTGCTGCTGTTTTTCGTCTCCGACCTGTTGGTCGGCTACTGGTACCTGTTCCTGGCCACGCCTATCGTCGCCTTCCTCGTCGGTCTGCAACTGGTGCGCACCAATCCGCTGGCCCGCCTGCGTTTCGATAGCATCAAGCTGCAGTTGCCGGTGGTCGGGACTATCCTGAAAAAGATCGTCCTGTCGCGCTTCGCCAGCACCTTCGCCATGCTCTACGCCTCCGGCATCCCGGTCCTCGAATCGATCCGCACCACCCAGCACATCGTCGGCAATCAGGTCATCCGCCGCGGGCTCGAGCGGGTCGAGCAGTCGATCCGTGAGGGCCACAACGTGGCCGGCGCCTTCCATGATGTCGGCCTGTTCCCGCCCCTGGTCATCCGCATGTTGCGCATCGGCGAGAGTACCGGCGGCCTCGACAAGGCCCTGCTCAACGTCAGCTACTTTTACAACCGCGACGTCAAGGAATCGGTCGGCAAGGCCCAAGCCCTGATCGAACCGATGCTGACCCTGTTCATGGGCGCCCTGCTCGGCTGGATCATGCTGTCGGTAATCGGCCCGATCTACGACGTGATCAGTAAAATCAAGACGTGAAAATCCGCCTCCTCTACCTCAATACCCACCGCCTCTCTGCCTACGCCTGGCAGCAGGGCAACTTGTTGTCGAAGGGCGCGTTCGATAACGACGAGGAAGGTCTGCGCCAGTTCTCGCACTATCTCGCTACCCGCCGCAACGACCGTTTCGCCCTGCTCGCCAATGTCGCCGAGGAAGGCCATGCCTACGAAACGATACCTTTCCTGCACGGCCCGGATCGCCAGACGCTGATCAGCCGCAAGATCGGCCAGCATTTCCAGGGCACCTCGCTGGCCACCGCCATCTCGCTGGGCTACGAGAAGACCCAGCGCAAGAACGAAAAACTGCTTTTCGCGGCCTTCACCAACCCGGCCCATTTCGAGCCGTGGCTGCAACGGCTGGGCAGCGCCGAAGTGGCGCTCTCCGGCATCTACAGCGTGGCCCAACTGGGCGGCCTGCTATTGAAGAAACTGGGGCTCGGTGGCGGTCGCTGCCTGCTGCTCAGCATGCAGGACCATTCGATCCGCTCGAGCTATCTGGCCGATGGCCAGGCCCACTTTTCCCGCATGGCGCCGCTGACCGACAGCAGCATCGCGGGCATCGCCAGCACCTTTGCGATCGAGTCGGGAAAACTCCATCAATACCTAATCAGCCAACGCCTGATCGGCCGCGACGAGGCCTTGCCGGTCTTCATCGTCGCCCATCCGCTGACGCTGCCGGCCATCGAAAAGGCCTGCCCCGACCGCGGCCAGCTCAGCTTCCGCCTCATCGACAGCCACACCGCCGCCGCCAAGCTCTCGTTGCACACGCTTCCCGAGGACAATCGCTGCGACCCGCTGTTCATGCACCTGCTGGCCATCGCCCCCCCGCGCCAGCAATTCGGCAACGCAACCCACCGCCACCACTTCCGCCTGTCGCAATTGCGCAACGGATTGCTGGCTGCCGGTTTCATTGCCGTGCTCGGCAGCGTGCTGTACTCGGCCAAACAGGCCTATGACGCGCACGACCTGCGCGAGGAAGCCAGCACCCTGGCGGCGCACGAAGCGGACTTGAACCAGCGTTACCGCGCAACGGCAAACACGCTGCCGCAACTGGATATCGATAACGACACCCTGCGCCAGTTGACCACCCGCTACGCCGAACTGAGCCGCCAGCAGCGCCGCCCCGACCCGGCTTTCGTCAAGCTCAGCCAGGCGCTCGACCGCATGCCGACGATCAACCTCGAAGGCATCGAATGGAAGAACGATGCCTACGACCCTGCGAAAGAAGCTGAAATGCGCGAGGTGACCATCGTGCGGGGCTCGGTGAACCTGCCGCAGGCCGATCCCCGCAAGGTGCTTGAGGTTTTCGACAGATTTGTCGACACCTTGCGTAGTCAGCCTGATGTCGCGGTCAATGTGCAGCAAAGGCCCTTCGATATCGAATCGGGCAGCGCCCTGCGCGGCGGCGATGGCCAGGAGGAGACAGCGAAGCCGCGGCAATTCACGATTGAAATCGTGCGGAGGGAAGCGCCATGAAACTGACCCAGCGCGACTTCCAGAAGCTGCTTGTTCCCATCGTCGTCACCCTGCTGCTCTTCGGCGCCGCAGGTACGCTGGCCTGGTGGACACAGGACGACGCCCGGCAAGCCGGCATTGAACGCAACCGGGCCGCCGAAGCCAAATCCCGCATCGAAATGCGCCTGCGCCAGTTCCACAGCGAGGAACGCGACCTCCAGCAGCGCAGCCAGCTCCTGCAACGCCTGCAGGACTCCGGCGTCCTCGGCGAAGAACGGCGCCTGGACTGGATGGAGCAATTGCGCAACACGCAGCGCGAATTACGCATCCCCGGCCTGAAATACGAATTCTCTCCCCAGGTACCGCTCGGCAAGAACGCGCTGGCCGGCTATGCCTGGTTCAACAGTCCATTACGCCTGCAATTGCGGCTGCTGCACGAAGGTGATCTGCTGAACACCCTCAGCCGGATCCAGCAGGACGCCAAGGCCTTGGTG
>DATGXM010000437.1:0-4554 GCA_035298985.1 Azonexus sp.
CCCTGCCAAGGCCGCGACGACGGCGGCGCCAATCAAAGTCTTGCCGAGATGTTTCATGGTCTTCCTTGCGCGGCCGGTTGCAGCAGCGAGTAATCGAGTGCGCCCACGGACTGGGCCAGGGTGGCGCGATAGACGTTCCAGTCGAGCTGGGCCTGGATGCGCTGCAGACGCGCGCTGGCCAGCGCCGACTGGGCCGACAGGACATCGAGGATGGTGCCGACGCCGGCCTTGTAGCGGCCGAGCGCGACCCGTTCGGACTGCTCGGCGCTGGCCACCAGGTCGGCTGTCGTCTGCAGGCTCTGTGTGGCGGTGGTCAGGCTCTGGTAGGCCTTCCAGACGTCGAGCGCCACCTGGCTGCGGATACGGTCACGTTGCGCGGCGCGCACATCGGCCTGCGCCGAGGCCGAGCGGACGCGGTAGGTGGTATCGAAACCGGAGAAGATCGGCACATTCAGGGTCAGCCCGAAGCTCGCCCCCTGCTGCGTCACACCCGCCGACTCCTGCCAGGTCGGCCCGACGCCCAGCGAAATGGTCGGCCGGCCCTGGGCCCTAGCCAGATCGATGCTGGCCTGCGCTGCCTTGACCTGCGCCTCGGCCGCACGCAGATCGGGACGCCGCGCGACGGCATCGGCGATCAGGGCATCGACTTCCTTCTGAAAACTGATGCCGGCCGGCAATTCGGGCAACTCGGCGAGCACGATGCGCTGTTGTGCGTCGAAACCGAGTGCATTGGCCAGCGTGCCCAGCGCATTGCGGGCGTCGCCTTCGGCCCGGATGCGATTCAGCCTGGCCTGCGACAGCGCCGTCTGCGCCTGCAGTCGATCGGCCGGGGTGGCGACCCCGACGCTGTAGCGCGCCTCGGCCGCCTGGTAGCTCTCGTGGGCCGAACGCTCGGCCTGCGAGGCCGAATTCACCGCCGCCTGCGTCGCCTGCGCCGAGTAATAGGCTTGCAAGGCAGAGAGGAACAGGGTCTGCACCGTCGCATCCTGGGTTGCCGCCGCCGCACTCAACAATTGCTGGGCATTTTCGACATTGGCCGAGCGCTGGCCGAAGTCGTAGAGCAGCCAGGACAGCGTGATCGCGGCCGTATCGCGGGTGAAGGCGTTGTTCTGGTATTCGAAGCGGGTGGTATTGGCCGTACCGGTCAAGGTCGGCAGCCAGCCGGCCTGGGCGACCCCGACCAGCGCCGCCTGCGCCCTGGCCGCCGCCCACGCTTCACGGGTCTGCGGATGGTTGCACAGCATCAGGTCGACCGCGTCGACGGCGGTCAGTGGCGTTCCGGGCAGTGCAGTGGCACAAGGCGCCTCGCCCACCCGCGCCATCAGGCTCGGCGAGGGCTTCAACGGCAGCATGTCGGCCGTGGCGAAGGGATCATTCAGGCCGCCGGCCCAAACCGGCAGCGTCACCGCGGTAATCAGTAAAAATCGGCCAAAATTTCGCATGGCCAGCAGTTTAGCGTTGCCACTTATAAAAAGTTGTTACTGATTGTTTATAAAGCTTTGCTTTGCCCCCTCCAGCCAGTGGGTGCAGACGCATTCAGTCCTTGCCCAGCACGGCACGCAAGGCATCGGCCTCCAGCACCTGGGTGTCAACATGGCTGAGCCGGGTGATCTGGATTTCCTCGACCTCGCCATCCACCGGCACCGCTTCGTCATCCGGCTTGGCCCGGCCGTCGCGGAAAGCGATCCACTGCGCCGCCTTGATTTCCTGCTCGCTCAAGCCGGTCTGCATGCCGGCCGGCAGCACCGCACCCAGCTCGAGAAGGGTGCGCACCACCTCCTTGCGCCCGCCGCGCAGCGCCATGGCCAAAGGGGCCGTCACTGCCGAATTGTCGGCACAATTGACAGGAGCCCCACGCAGCGCCAGCTCGCGAACGATCTCGGCATGCCCGAGAAAACAGGCCATGCCCAAGGCGAAACCGGGCTGCCCCTCATCGTCGAGCGAGGCGCCGGCGTCGAGTGCGGCCTTGACATCCGTCAACTGGCCGGCCCGAATTGCTTTCAAGAGTTCCATAGGGGTCGCTTTTTCGTACTGTTATTGCAGTAGTTTAACACTGCGATTTTCAGCCGAATTGTGGCGGCGATACGGTAAAATGCCGGGTTATGCTCTATCCACTCATCCGCAAATTCTTCTTCTCCCTCGATGCCGAAACTGCGCACGGTATCGGCATGCTGGGCATCGATCGCGCCGCCTGCCTGATGGCCAAGCCGGTCGCTCCCTGCCCGGTCGAAGTGATGGACCTGAAGTTCCCGAATCCGGTCGGCCTCGCCGCCGGTCTGGACAAGAACGGCGACCATATCGACGGCCTGGCCAAGCTGGGTTTCGGCTTCATCGAAATCGGCACCATCACGCCGCGTCCGCAGGATGGCAACCCGAAGCCGCGCCTGTTCCGCATCCCGGAAGCGCAGGGCATCATCAACCGGATGGGTTTCAACAACGCCGGCGTCGACAAGCTGCTGGAAAACGTCCGCGCTGCGGAGTTCCCGAAAAAGGGCGGCATCCTCGGCATCAATATCGGCAAGAACGCCACGACGCCGATCGAGAAGGCGGCCGACGACTACCTGATCTGCCTCGACAAGGTCTATAACGACGCCAGCTACGTCACCGTCAATATCTCGTCGCCGAATACCAAGAACCTGCGCGAACTGCAGAAGGACGAGGCGCTCGACGACCTACTGGCACAACTGAAGGCGAAACAGCTGCAACTGGCCGACCGCTACGGCAAGTACGTGCCGATGGCCCTGAAGATCGCTCCCGATCTCGACGACGAGCAGATCACCGCCATCGCCGACGCCTTGCGCCGCCATCGTTTCGATGCGGTCATCGCGACCAATACCACGCTGTCGCGCGAAGGCGTCGAGGGCATGCCCAACGCGGCCGAAACCGGCGGCCTGTCGGGCAAGCCGGTGTTCCAGAAATCGACCGCCGTGCAGAAGAAGCTTTCCATCGCTCTGGCCGGCGAACTGCCGATTATCGGCGTCGGCGGCATCATGGGCGGCGAGGACGCGGCCGAGAAGATCCGCGCCGGTGCCAGCCTGGTGCAGTTTTACAGCGGTTTCATCTACCGCGGCCCCGAACTGGTCGCCGAAGTAGCGGAAACCTTGGCCCACGTCATGCGGAAAACCCTATAAAGCCATAAGCAGCGCGCGGTTGTTTGCACTGCAAGTAAGCCCGATAATTCGCACTTCAAGCTGGTTAAAACTATGAGCCACTACATCTTCATCCTCATCGGCACGGTGCTGGTCAACAACGTGGTGTTGGTCAGAATTCTCGGCCTGTGCCCCTTCATGGGCGTTTCCAAGAAGCTGGAAACCGCCTACGGCATGGGTGCCGCCACGACCTTCGTGCTCACTGTCGGCACCGGCGCCAGCTGGATCATCGACCACTACCTGTTGGCTCCGTTCGACCTGATGTATCTGCGCATCATCGCCTTCATCGTCACCATCGCCGCCTTCGTCCAGCTGACCGAACTGGTCATCCAGAAAACCAGCCCGATGCTGCACCAGACGCTGGGCATCTACCTGCCGCTGATCACCACCAACTGCGCCGTGCTCGGCGTGCCGCTGCTGGCACTGGGCGCCAAGTACAATTTCGTCGAGTCCCTGCTTTTCGGGGCCGGCAGCTCCGTCGGCTTCTCGCTGGCGCTGATCCTGTTCGCCGGCATCCGCGAACGCATCGAGGGCGCCGATATTCCGACCTACTTCAAGGGTACGGCCATCGCCCTCGTCACCGGCGGCCTGATGTCGCTGGCCTTCATGGGCTTCGCCGGACTGGACAAATACCAATGATCAGCGCCCTTGCCATCATGGCCCTCGGGGCCATTATTCTCGGCGCCGCCCTGGGCTTCGCGTCGATCAAGTTCAAGGTGCACGGCAACCCGCTGGTCGAGAAGATCGAAGGCCTGCTGCCACAGACCCAGTGCGGCCAATGCGGCTACCCGGGCTGCCATCCCTATGCCGAAGCCATCGCCAAGGGCGAGGCCGAGATCAACCTGTGCCCGCCGGGCGGCGAAGAAGGCGTGCGCAAGCTGGCCGACCTGCTCGGCCGCGAAGTCAAGCCGCTGGATGCCGAAGAGAAGCCGAAACAGGTCGCCGTCATCGACGAGAACACCTGCATCGGCTGCACGCTGTGCATCCAGGCCTGCCCGGTAGACGCCATCGTCGGTGCCGCCAAGCAGCTGCACACCATTATCGAAAAACAGTGCACCGGCTGCGAACTCTGCCTGCCGCCCTGCCCGGTCGAATGTATTTCCATGGTTACCATCCAGGAAACCGTGGATAACTGGAAGTGGAAATATCCGGTTACCGAAATCAGGAAAGTTGCCTGATGCTGCAATTATTCAAGTTCAAGGGTGGCGTCAAACCGGCCACCAATAAAGTCCAGTCCGTCACTTTGCCGATCGCCACGGCGCCGCTGCCTTCCCGCCTGGCGGTGCCGCTGCACCAGAGCATCGGCGGCACGCCGCGGCCCATCGTCGCCGTCGGCGACAAGGTGCTCAAGGGCCAGAAGATCGGCGACGCCGACGGCTGGATTTCCGCCGCCGTCCATGCCCCG
>DATGXM010000438.1:0-20671 GCA_035298985.1 Azonexus sp.
GAAAGAGGGGCGTTCATCTCAAGCCGCCTTGCGCACGATAGGGAAGGTCTTGGCGTCGACGATCTTCAGGTCGGCGGCGACCTTGCCGCGCCGGCCGTCCTCGAACTTGACCTCGGTTTCGATGTACTAGTTGGCCTTGCCGGCGTACAGCGCGTCGATCAGCACCTTGTACTTCTCGGCGACGAAATTGCGGCGCACCTTGCGGGTGCGGGTCAGTTCGTCGTCGTCCGGGTCGAGTTCCTTGTGCAGGACCAGGAAGCGGTGGATCTGCGAATCGGCGACCATGCTGTCGTGCACGAGGTCGGCATTGACCTGCTCGACGCATTCGCGGATCAGTTCCAGCACCTCCGGCTTGCCGGCCAGGTCGGTATAGCCGGCGTAGGCGATGCCGCGGCGCTCGGCCCAGTTGCCGACCGCCCCCATGTCGATATTGACGAAGGCGCAGACCATGTCGCGGTCATGGCCGAAGCAGACCGCTTCCTTGATGTGCTGGAAGAACTTCAGCTTGTTCTCGATGTAGTTGGGCGCGAACATCGCGCCGTTGCCCAGCTTGCCGACGTCCTTGGCGCGGTCGATGATTTTCAGGTGGCCGTCCTCGTCGAGGAAGCCGGCGTCGCCGGTCATGAAATAGCCGTCGGCGTTGATCGATTCGGCCGTGGCATCCGGGCGCTTGTAGTACTCCTTGAGCAGCATCGGCCCCTTGACCAGCACCTCGCCGTTGTCGGCAATCTTGATCTCGACACCCGGCGCCGGCTGGCCGACCGAGTCGAACTTGATCTGGCCGTCCGGCTGCAGGCAGACGTAGGCGCAGGTCTCGGTCTGGCCGTAGAACTGCTTCAGGTTGATGCCGATCGAGCGGTAGAACTTGAACAGGTCGGGGCCGATGGCGGCGCCGGCCGTGTAGGCGACCTTGATGCGGCTCATGCCGAGTACGTTGCGCAGCGGGCCGTAGACCAGCAGGTTGCCCAGCCAGTATTGCAGGCGATCACCCAGACCGACCGTCTTGCCGTCGAGGATGTCGGCGCCGCAGCGCTTGGCCACCGCCATGTAGTGGTGGAACATCTTCTGTTTGAGCGGGCCGGCATCCTCCATGCGGATCATCACCGAGGTGAGCAGGCTCTCGAAGACGCGCGGCGGGGCGAAATAGCAGGTCGGGCCGATTTCGCGCAGGTCGGACATCACCGTGTCGCCGGATTCCGGACAGTTGATGGTGAAGCCGGCAACCAGCGCCTGGGCGTAGGAAAACAGGTGGTCGCCGACCCAGGCCATGGGCAGGTAGGACAGGATGTCGCCGTCGGCGCCCAGGTTGTCCACCTGCACCCCGCCCTGCGCGGCGGCGATGAAGGCGGCGTGGGTCTGGCAGACGCCCTTCGGCTTGCCGGTGGTGCCCGAGGTGTAGAGCATCACGCCGGTGTCGTCGAAATGGCCTTTTTCCACTTCCGCATTCAGGAAAGCAGTGTGGTTGCGGTCGTGAATCCGGCCCATCTCCATCAGCTCGTGGATGTCGTGCAGGAAGGGCTGGTTGTAATGGCGCATGCCGCGCGGATCGTCGTAAATGATGTGCTCGAGCGTCGCGACTTGATCCTTGACCTCGAGCATCTTGTCGACCTGCTCCTGGTCCTCGACGACAACGAAGCGGATGCCGGCATCCTGCAGCACGAACAGCATCTCGTTGGCAACGGCATCCTGGTAAAGCGGCACCGGCACGCCGCCCAGGCACTGGGCGGCGGTCATCATCATGTACAGGTGCGGCCGGTTGTCGCCGATGATGGCCAGGTTGTCGCCGCGCTTGAAGCCGAGGGCGGCCAGGCCGCAGGCCAGCGCCCGGACGCGGTCGGCGACGTCGGACCAGGTCCACGTCTGCCAGATGCCGAGATACTTCTCGCGCATGGCGGGCGCGTTGGGGCGCACCGTGGCGTGATGGAACAGCAAGCGGGGAAAGGTGTGCAACCCGTCCACCGCCGCGTAATTCGCCGGCTTGGCCATTTCTTTGTCTCCTCCGCCGCGACTCATGGTTCGCGGTCTAACGTTCGTTTGATTCATTGTGGATTCTGCCGCCTTACACAGACCTTGCAGCTTGCCACGACAATCACTGAGTCTGCTGTCCAGTGTATGCACTTCGGCGACGTATAATTGTCGTTCGGCAGACAATCCGGAAAATATTTTGAAAAATGCTGAGGAACTGCTGCGCACCTCCTTGTGGGGGCAGTCGCTGACCGCCGAGGAAATGGACAAGGCCCTCGCCGGAACCACTGAACGCAGCTACGCGGCCGGCGCTTTCATCTGCATGAAGGGCGAGCCGGTCGAATACTGGATGGGCCTGATCGACGGCCTGGGCAAGATGGCCAGCCACTGGACCACCGGCAAGACCACCTCGCTCACCGGCATCAGCCCCGGCGCCTGGATAGGCGAAGGCTCGCTGCTCAAGAACGAACCCCGCCGCTACGACGTGATGGCCCTGCGCGAAACCCGCGTCGCCTTCATGAACCGGCAGACCTTCAACTGGTTGCTCGACCACAGCATCGCCTTCAACCGCTACCTGATCACCCAGCTGAACGAACGCCTGGGCCAGTTCATCGGCATGATCGAAAACGAGCGTATGCTCGACACCGACGCCCGCATCGCGCGCGGCCTGGCCGCCCTGTTCAACCCGGTGCTCTACCCCGGCACCAACCGGCTGCTGCAGATTTCGCAGGAAGAACTCGGCTACCTGGCCGGGGTATCCCGCCAGCGCGCCAACCAGGCGCTGAAGGTGCTGGAGGATGCCGGGCTGGTGCGCAGCGAATACGGCGGCATCAACATTCTCGACCTCGAGGGCCTGCGCCGCTTCGGCGCTTGAACGGCAGACCGGCGGATCGGCGCCTCAGGCCTGATCCAGCCAGTGCAGCAGGTTGGCGTACAACACCTCGGGATCGACCGGCTTGCCGATATGCCCGTTCATGCCGGCGTCGATGCAGGCCTGCCGGTCCTCGGCAAAGGCGTTGGCGGTCATGGCCAGGATGGGCATGCGGGCCCGGCCGGGAATCTGGCGGATCAGGCGGGTCGCCTCCAGGCCGCCCATCACCGGCATCTGCATGTCCATCAGCACCAGGTCGAAAGGCTCCTGGCGCACCCGCGCCACCGCCTCTTCGCCATTGCCGGCCAGTTCGACCTGCAGGCCGGCCAGGTGCAGCAATTCGCTGCCCACTTCCTGATTGATCGGCTCGTCTTCGACCAGCAGCACGCGGCGGCCGCCATGGCGGCTGGCGATGGCGTTCTCCAACGGGAGTGCCTGCGGCGGCGGGGCGGCGACCGTCTCGACGATCTGCGGCTGACATTTGGCGAGGCGCACGGTCATCCAGAAGCGGCTGCCCATGCCTTCCCGACTCTCGACGCCGACATCGCCGCCCATCAGGCGGGCGAGATGGCGGTTGATGGCCAGGCCGAGGCCGGTGCCGCCGTAGCGGCGGGTGATCGAATCGTCGGCCTGCGAGAAGGCCTGGAACAGCTGGCTCTGCTGTTCGGCGCTCATCCCTATGCCCTGGTCCCGCACCTCGAAGCGCAGCACCACCTGATCGCCGTCGTCGCGGTCGATGCCGGCGCTCAGTTCAATTTCGCCATGCTCGGAAAACTTGATGGCATTGCCAACGAAGTTGAGCAGTGCCTGGCCGATGCGCACCGCATCGCCGCGCAACCACTCCGGGACTGCCGGATCGATTCGGCTACTCAGGCGCAGGCCCTTGCTCGCCGCCCGCTCGTCGAGCATTGAGATGGTCTGGCCGACCACCTGCGCCGGCGAGAATTCCTGGATTTCGATGGTCAGGCGGCCAGCCTCGATTTTCGACAGGTCGAGGATGTTGTTGATCACATTGAGCAGGTGGGTCGCCGAGTCGCCGATCTTGCCCAGGCGCTCGAGCGCCTTGGGATCGACGATGTCCTTCTGCAGAAGATGGGCAAGGCCGATGATGGCGTTCATCGGGGTGCGGATTTCATGGCTCATGTTGGCCAGGAAGGCGCTCTTCGCGCGGCTGGCCGACTCGGCCGCATCCTTGGCCTCGGCCAGCTCGGCGGTACGCGACTGGACCAGGGTTTCGAGATGATGGCGGTAGTGCTCGAGCTCGGCCTCGATCTGCCGACGCACGGTGATGTCGGTGGAAATGCCGCACAGCGCGCTGATGCTGCCATCGGATTCGCGCAGCGGCACCTTGACCGACAGGTAAGCGGTCGTGATCCGGCCGTCGGCACTGGTATTGACCTCCTCCTCGACGACGCGCTCGCCGTCTTCCAGTACCCGCCGGTCGTTGCGCCGCAGGTTGGCGGCCGTCGCCTGGTCGAAGAAATCATCATCCTGCCGTCCGACGATTTCCTCCTGCGGCTTGCCGAACAGTTCGCACACCGAACGGTTGGCATACTGGTAGCGATAGTCGGTACCCTTGATGTAGATGTAGGCCTCGACGCTGTCGAGGATCACCCCCAGCCGGTATTCATTCTCGCGCAGCGCATCTTCGGCCAGCTTGCGCTCGGTGATGTCTTCCTTGACCGCCAGGTATTCGAGCAGCTTGCCGTCCGCGTCGAGTATGGGCGAAATCGAAGCCTGCTCCCAGAACAGCCGACCATCCTTGCGCCGGTTGTGGAAGACGCCGTGCCAGGTCTGGCCGCCGGCTATGGTTTGCCACAGCTCGCGGTACTCGTCGGCCGTCGTTTCGCCGGAACTGAGAAGCCCCGGGCTCTTGCCGATCACTTCCGCGCTGCTGTAGCCGGTCAGTTGCTCGAATTTCGGATTGACGTATTTGATCAGTCCTTCGGTATCGGCAATGACGATGGACGCCGGGCTCTGCTCGATGGCCCGCGACAGGACCAGCAGCTCTTCCGCCTGGCGGCGCAAGGCCGCCTCCTGCTCCCGGTTCCGCTGGTGATAGCGCCGGAACAGCTGATTCGACCAGCGCGAGAACAGCAGCGAGCCGATGACGCCGATGGCAGAAGCGCCGAGCGTGACGAGCAGCACCCAGAGCAGGCGCTCGCTGCCCCAGCTGCCATAGCGCTGGCTCTCCTGCGCGACGATGGCCTGCAGCTCGTCGTCGAACATGGTGACGACCAGTATCCAGCCCCACGGTTCGACGGTCTTGACCAGCGCCGTCTTGTGCGCCGGCTGGCCACTTTCCGGCTGGGGCCACTCGTAACTGACGAAACCCCCACCCTGGCCGGCCTGGCGGTACACCTTCTCCAGTGCTTCGCGCTCCAGGCCGGGCATGTCGCTGTAATGCCTGCCTTCCAGATCGTTATTGCCGGGCAACAGCAGGCTGCGCCCGTCGCGTTCGAGCACGCCGATATAGCCGCTGTCGCCGAAGCGCAGCGAGCGCAGCCGGGCGATGGCTTCGCGCTGCTGTCGGGATTCCCACGGGTAGGTGTAGTCGCCGGTGCCGATCAGCCAGTCGAAAGGCGCGAAATAGCGGACATAGGCCAGTTTGTCGGCCATCTGCTTCGGGTCGTCCGGGCGGTACCAGCGATAGCGCGAAAAACCCTCGCCGCGCGGTTTGCGTGCCGCGTCGATCAGGCCGCGCATGATGTAGTGGCCGGTATCGTCCTTGTTGTCGAGGACGGTCTTGCCTTCCAGTTGCGGCGCCGTCGGCAGCAGGACGAACTGCCCGGCCATGTCATCGATGAAGTAATAGCCGCGCCCGTTGTAGAAGCGCACCGGCCGCAGGGCCTCGACAATCAGGCGCTTGACCTCGGCGGGCGGACGCTGCTTCGACTCGCGGGCGTAGATCGCCTCGACGATCTGCATGGCGGTATCGACCTGTTCGGTGATACTGCGGCGCAGCACATCGTCGGTGCGCGAGCGGGTGAATTCGATGAAGCTGAGCGCGTTCGCCATTTCGGCATTGAGCCGGGCGCGGACCTGGTCGCGGGCGATCTGCTCGATGCGGCCGAAGGACGACTGGCGTTCCTGCAGATGCTGCCACGAGAAGAAAGCGCCCAGGCCCAGCGTCAGAACCAGAACGATGGCCAGCGTCCCGAGCAAGTGGATGCGCGGGATGGTTTTCTCGTCGGCAATCAAGGGCAAGACGGGCGACTCATCACTTTAGTCATAGGCCAGCATTGTATGCTCATTCGGCAGTCACCATGCTGCCGGTAGGGGCAAACCCTGAGTCCCTGCCCAGGATTACTTGACGTACCCCCAGCCCTGCAAGCGGCTGTAGGCGTATTCCGCCGCCTGGCCCTTCCGCGTCCGCTTCAGGTAGGCCGCATAGTGGCTGGCCGCCTCCGGCTGGCGTCCCATGCCTTCCAGCGACACGCCCTTGAGGAAGGTCACGCCGGCGTCGCCCGGCATCAGCCGGTCGTAGCGGTCGAGATGCTCGTAGGCGGTGGCCGGCTCCTTGCGGGCGAGCGCCAGGACGCCGACCAGCTTCTGCGCCTGCGCCTCCTGCGGATAGATTTTGGCTGCCGCCTGCGCGTATTCCAGCGCCACGGCATCCTTGTCCTGCGCCGCCAGGCAGCGCGCCAGCAGCAGGTTGGCCGCGTAGTCGCGCGGCGTCGCCTGGAGCGCCGTGCGGAAACTCTCCTCGGCCTTGGGGTAGTCCTTGCGCGCCATGGCCACTTCGCCTTTCTGGCAGGCGTCGATGGTCGGCTTGAGCCGGCGCAGCGCCGCCGTGCTGTCCATGAAGCGCTCGCGCCCCTTGTCGCGGCCATTGCTCGCCGCGTACTTGCTCTCCGCCGTCTGCCGCGCCGTGTCGCGCCGCTCGCTGCTCATCGGATGGGTCGCGAACATGGTCTTCAGCATGCCTGGCGATTCCTTTTCCTGATCGACCAGCAACTGCTGCAGGCCGACCATGCCGCTCGCCGGATAGCCGGCCCGCACCATGTATTCCTGACCCAGGGCGTCGGCCTCGCGCTCGTTGTCGCGCGAATAGCTGGAGAGCAGGACGCTGGCGCCGAGCTGGGTGCCCAGGTCGGTCAGGCCGCCGATGCCGGCCGCGCTGCCGATGATATTGACCCCGGTCATCGCCACCTGGGTGACCATGGCCTGCCCCTGCCGGCGCGCCGCATGGCGGGCATTGACGTGGCCCAGTTCGTGGCCGAGCAGGGCGGCCAGTTCGGCCTCATTGTCGAGATCGACCAGGATGCCGCGCGTCACCCCGATCGCGCCGCCGGGGAAGGTGTAGGCATTGACGTAGTTGGCGTTCAGCACGCGGTACGAATAGGGCATCTGCGGCCGATGCGACTTGGCATCGAGCCGGCGCCCGACCGCGGTCAGGTACTGGTTGATCGACGCATCCTGCACGGCGCCGAGGTCCTGCGAAAACTGCTGCGGGGCGACCTTCTGGTCGACCGCCTTTTCCTCGTCCTCGTTCATGCCGACCAGGATGGGGCTGCCGCCGACCGGCGAGGTGGCGCAGCCGGTGGCGGCGGAAACGGCGCTCGCCCCGAGCAGCCAGAGGACTTGCCGGCGGCTGAGGCGCTGGCGCAGAAGATTGCTGGCGAAGGCCTGATGGTCCATCGGACACCCCACAGGGAAAACGAGCGGATGCGGACATTGTCCGCCAAGGTCGGGCCGAACAAAAGAGCGGGAGCGCTTACAAATCGACACAAAGCGGCGTCGCCCGCTGGCCGTCACCGCGCGTTATTTGCTTATCCGCCATCCCTTTGGAAACACGCCATGAAAAAACTCGTGACCGCCCTGCTCCTTGCCGTGACTGTCGTCAGTCTGAGCGGCTGCTTCCCGGTCTTCGTACCGGTCCATGATCACCACTATTACGGCCACCACGGCTATTACCGGCGCTAAGCCCGCCGGGCTGTACGCCGGCCGCCGGTAATTTTTGCACGGCGGCGCCGCTTCCGGGGCGCGGTGCGGCCTATCCGCCGGGTACGCCGCTTGCAGTCCACGTCGTTCATCCCCCTGTTTGGAAGGAGTACGACCATGGCTGCGAGTCTATTGTTGAACCAGGTGTCCAGCGAATTCGGCGGCGACGCCCTCACCCGCATCGCCTCGACCATCGGGGAAAGTCCGGGAAAGATCAGGACGGCATTGAGCGACATGCTGCCCGCCCTGCTCGGCGGACTGGCCAGCAAGGCACAAACCCGCGAAGGGGCGCACGAACTGCTCGATGTGATCCATCGCGATCATCTCGATACGGCACAGTACGAACACGTCGCCGATGCGATCGAGGCGCCCGATGCCTTCGGTAACCTGATGAGCACCGGCGGACCGCTGCTCGATACCGTGCTGCCCGGTAAAAGCAGTGCTGTCAGCAGCTGGGTGGCTTCGCATGCCGGAATCGCGCCCGCCGCCTCGCAGCTGCTGATGAGCATGGTCCTGCCGCTGGTCCTCGGCCTGATCGGACGGCGCGTCGGGGGCGGCGGCGAATCGGGCCTGATGAACCTGCTCGGCAAGCCGCAGGCCTTCCTGCAGGAGGCGCCCGGCGGGTTGAACGGCGTGCTCGGCCTGCCCGGCACCACCGCCAGCGCAGCCGGCGCCGCACGTGCCGCGGCCGGTGACGTCGGACGGCCGGGACTACGCCCTGCCGCTGCCGTGCGCCGGCCTGCCTTTTTGCGTAGCTGGCTGCTGCCGCTGCTGGTCGCCCTCGCGCTGATCGCCGCCGTCCTCGGCTATTTGTCGCAGCGTCAGGCGGTGACGCCGTCCATCCAGCGCCCGGTGATGAGCACACCGGCCACCGGCAATCCGGGAGACGTCATCGAACGCGAATTGCCCAACGGCGTGAAGCTGCGCCTGCCGGTCAATGGCGTGGAAGACCAGCTGCTGGTCTTCATCGAAGACGCCAATCGCCAGCTCAGCCCGACGACGTGGTTCAGTTTCGACCGCGTCGAATTCGACAGCGGCACCGCCACGCTCAAGGACTCGTCGCAGGAACAGTTGCGCAACATTGCCGAAATCATGAAGGCCTACCCACAAGTCAGCCTGAAGCTGGGCGGTTACACCGACAATACCGGCAACCCGCAGCAGAACCAGCAGTTGTCGCAGGACCGCGCGACCAGCGCGATGAACCAGATCATCGCTTTCGGCATCGACCCGGCGCGGCTGAGCGCTGAAGGCTACGGCGAGCAGCATCCGGTCGCCGACAACCGCACCCCGGAAGGGCGCCAGCGCAACCGGCGGATCGACATCAACGTGACCGCGAAATAAGGCGTGAGCCAATGAAAACGGCGAGGTGCATGGCCTCGCCGTCGTTTTGTTGACTCCTCCGCCCTGTCGGGTTGCTGTTCTCCCTGAGGAAGTCCTTACATCGAGCGCCGGTACTGGCCGCCAACTTCGTACAGCGCACTGCTGATCTGGCCCAGCGAGCAGTATTTCACCGCATCGACCAGCACGGCGAAGACGTTGCCGTCCTCGATCACCGTCTGTTTCAGTTTTTCCAGCATGGCCGGGGCGGTCGCCGCGTGGCGGGCATGGAAAGCGCGCAGGCGGCTGATCTGCGACTGCTTTTCCTCGTCGGTCGAGCGGGCCAGTTCGATTTCCTGCTGGGCCATGCCCTTCGGGTTGAGGAAGGTGTTCACGCCGATGATCGGGTACGAGCCGTCGTGCTTCTTGTGCTCGTAGTACATCGACTCCTCCTGGATCTTGCCGCGCTGGTAGCCGGTTTCCATGGCGCCGAGCACGCCGCCGCGCGAGGCGATGGCTTCGAATTCCTTGAGCACCGCCTCCTCGACGAGGTCGGTCAGTTCGTCGATGACGAAAGCACCCTGGTTCGGGTTCTCGTTTTTCGCCACACCCCACTCGCGGTTGATGATCAGCTGGATGGCCATGGCGCGGCGCACCGATTCCTCGGTCGGCGTGGTGATCGCTTCGTCGTAGGCGTTGGTGTGCAGGGAGTTGCAGTTGTCGTAGATGGCGATCAGCGCCTGCAGCGTGGTGCGGATGTCGTTGAAGTCCATTTCCTGCGCGTGCAGCGAACGGCCGGAGGTCTGGATGTGGTACTTCAGCTTCTGGCTGCGCTCGTTGGCGCCGTACTTGTTCTTCATCGCGACCGCCCAGATGCGGCGGGCAACACGGCCGATTACCGAGTATTCCGGGTCCATGCCGTTACTGAAGAAGAAGGACAGGTTGGGCGCGAAATCGTCGATGTGCATGCCGCGCGCCAGGTAGCTTTCGACGTAGGTGAAGCCGTTGGACAGCGTGAAGGCAAGCTGGCTGATCGGGTTGGCCCCGGCCTCGGCGATGTGGTAGCCGGAAATCGACACCGAGTAGAAGTTCTGCACCTGGTTGTGCACAAAGAACTCCTGGATGTCGCCCATCATCTTCAGCGCGAATTCGGTCGAGAAGATGCAGGTGTTCTGGCCTTGGTCTTCCTTCAGGATGTCGGCCTGCACCGTGCCGCGCACGGTCTTCAGCGTCCATTCGCGGATTTTCTCGGCTTCGTCCTCGGTCGGCTGGCGGCCGTTTTCCTGCTCGAACTTGGCCATCTGCTGATCGATGGCGGTGTTGAAGAAGCAGGCCAGGATGATCGGCGCCGGGCCGTTGATGGTCATCGACACCGAGGTGGTCGGGTTGACCAGATCGAAGCCGTCGTAGAGCACCTTCATGTCGTCCAGCGTGGCAATCGACACGCCGGAGTTGCCGATCTTGCCGTAGATGTCCGGACGCTCGTCGGGGTCGCAGCCGTACAGCGTCACCGAGTCGAAAGCCGTCGACAAACGGTGGGCCGGCATGCCTTCGGAGACGCGCTTGAAGCGGCGGTTGGTGCGGAAGGCATCGCCTTCGCCGGCGAACATGCGGGTCGGGTCCTCGCCTTCGCGCTTGAAGGCGAAGACGCCGGCGGTATAGGGGAAGGAACCCGGCACGTTCTCGCGCATCAGGAAACGCAGGATTTCGCCGTCGTCGGTATAGCGCGGCAGGATGACCTTGCGGATCTTGGTGCCGGACAGCGACTGGCTGGTCAGCTGGGTACGGATTTCCTTGTCGCGGATCTTCACGACGTATTCGTCGCCGCTATAGGCCTCGACCGTCTGCGGCCACATGTCGAGCAGCTTCTTGGCCTTCGGGTCCTGCTGGCTGTCCTTGAAAGCCTGCATGTCGTCGAAATCGCCGGTGCTCTTGTCGCAGCCGGCGAACACCTGCTTGGCGATGCGCAGCGACTGGCGCTCGCGGGCAATCTTCACCTGCTCTTCGGTATGCGCGTGGTAGCCGCGCACCGTGTCGGCGATTTCCGCGAGGTAACGGACGCGCTGCGCCGGCACGATGGCGCGCTGGCTGGACGACTGCTTGACGGTGACGCGCGGCAGCTTGCCCTGACCCAGCTTCAGGCCTTTTTCGCTCAAGGCCGGAACCAGCGCCTGATAGAGGGCGGTCACGCCGTCGTCGTTGAAGCGGGCGGCCTGGGTGCCGAACACCGGCATGTCGTCGGTCGGCGTGGTGAAGGCTTCACGGTTGCGCTGGTACTGCTTGCGCACGTCGCGCAGCGCGTCCTCGGCGCCCTTGCGGTCGAACTTGTTGATGGCGACGAAATCGGCGAAGTCGAGCATGTCGATCTTCTCCAGCTGCGACGCGGCGCCGAACTCCGGCGTCATCACGTACAGCGACAGATCGACGTAGGGCACGATGGCCGCATTGCCCTGGCCGATGCCGGAGGTTTCGACGATCACCAGGTCAAAGCCGGCCAGCTTGCAGGCGGCGATGACCTCGGGCAGCGCGGTCGAGATTTCGCTGCCGGTATCACGGGTGGCCAGCGAGCGCATGAAGATGTTCGGATGCTCGATGGCGTTCATGCGAATGCGGTCGCCGAGCAGGGCGCCGCCGGTCCGCTTGCGCGACGGGTCGATGGACACGATGCCGATCTTGACGCTGTCGGCCTGGTCGAGGCGGAAGCGGCGGACCAGTTCGTCGGTCAGCGACGACTTGCCGGCGCCGCCGGTGCCGGTGATGCCGAGCACCGGCGTCTCCAGCGCGGCGGCAGCCTTGAGCAGCGGCTCTTTCAGGGCCGGCGCCTCGCCATTTTCGAGCAGGGTGATGATTCGCGACAGCAGGCGCTTGTCGCCCGCCTGCAGCCCAGCCAGCGCCTGCTCGGCGCTCGGCAAGCCCTGGTCGGCGACATCGTAGTCGGCGTGCTGGACAACCTCGTTGATCATGCCCTGCAGGCCCATATGGACGCCGTCCTCCGGCGCATAGATGCGGGTCACGCCGTAAGCGTGCAGTTCCTTGATTTCCGACGGCACGATGACGCCGCCGCCACCGCCGAAGACCTTGATGTGCTCGCCGCCGTTGGCCTTCAACAGGTCGATCATGTACTTGAAGAATTCGACGTGGCCGCCCTGGTAGGAGGTGATGCAAATGCCCTGCACGTCTTCCTGCAGCGCGGCATTGACGATTTCCTGCACCGAGCGGTTGTGGCCGAGGTGGATGACTTCGGAGCCGGTCGACTGCAGGATGCGGCGCATGATGTTGATCGACGCGTCGTGGCCGTCGAACAGCGAGGCGGCGGTGACGAAGCGCACCTTGTTCTTGGGCTTGTACGGGGACAACTTCTTGGCAACGGACAGATCGGTCATGGCGCCAGCCTCATCGGAATAGATGGAAAGGCGTTCATGGTAGGCCGCTTTGCGCCCGGTGCCATTGCCGCGAATGACGACAATCGTGCAAATTCCGCCAAGGTGCTACAGTGGCATTATTGTTGAATCGCCGGACCGGAAAATGGTGCACCGCAGGATGGAAAATTCCCCAAGCAGAACGCAAGCCACTGTCGCCATGGGATTTGTTACCGGCATGCTGGCCGGCATGGTCCGCCGCCAGCTCGATCCGGCGCCCGTCCTTTCGGCGCTGGGAATCGATATTGCAGACACGGCCAGCCGCATTCCCATCGACCGCTATGCGGCGCTGTACAACCGGCTGAACAGCCAGCTGGACGACGAAGGCTTCGCCCTCTTCGCCCAGCCGATGCGCGTCGGCAGTTTCGAATTCCTGTGCCGCGGCTGCCTGTCCGCCCCCACCCTGGCCGAAGCCCTGGCCCGGGCCAGCCGCTTCCTGCATGTCGTGCTGCCCGACCTGGCAGTTTCTGTGCGCCGCTCGCACGGCCACGCCGAACTGGTCATCGGCGAAACCCGGCGCCTGAGCGACAACCCGGACGACCCCGGCCGCATCTTCGCGTTCGAATGGCTGCTCCGCCTGCTGCACGGCCTGTCCTGCTGGCTGGCCGGGCGCGGCATCGGCCTCGACAACGTGATCTTCCCCTACCGCAAGCCGGCCCACTTCGCCGACTACGCGCTGATCTTCACCGAGGATTCGCGCTTCGCGCCGACCCTGCCCGGCGGCATGGGCACGCTGGTCGCCAGCTTCAACGCCAACCTGCTCGACCTGCCCATCCGCCGCGACGAGGCGGCACTGACCACCTTTCTCGACGGCGCGCCGGGCAAGATCACCATGCTCTACCGGCGCGACCGGGAAATGGTCACCCGCGTCCGCGACCTGCTGCGCGCCGCCCTGCCCGACCCGCTGAGCCTGAACGACATCGCCGACCGTCTGCACCTGTCGCCGCGCACCATCCATCGCCGGCTGGAGGAAGAAGGCTCCAGCTTCCGCGGCATCAAGGACGCCCTGCGCCGCGACATGGCGCTGGCCCGCCTGACCAAGACCCGCGATTCCATCGCCAAGGTCGCCGCCGATCTCGGCTACGCCGACACCTCGGCCTTCTACCGCGCCTGCGTCGAATGGACCGGCATGGCCCCGGTGCACTATCGACGGCAATGGGTGGGAAAATATGCCGACACCAATCGAGGTCACTGATGAAGCTGAAATTCCTACTCGCCTTAATTGCCCTGCTCGCCAGCACCACAGCGGGCAACGCCGGTCCGCTCGACAGGGAAATCCATTTCTCCGAAGCCGACATCCAGACCCAGATCGACAAAAGCGGCAGTCTGCAGAAAAGCTACGGCAACGGCATGATCGTCGTCGCGCTCACCGAGGCCCCGAAAATTCACCTCGGCGAACCGGAAGGCAAGGCCGCCGTCGCGGCGCGGCTGACCGTCTCGCTGCTCGGCCAGCCGGCGGTGCCGGTCGATGTGCTGGGCACCTCGGGGCTGCGCTACGACGACAATGCCAAGGCCTTCTTCCTGGAAAATCCGGTCGCCAATTCGATCCAGTCGGTCGGCCTGCGCCCGGAAGCCGAACCGATGGCGCGCCAGGCGATCACCCAGATGATGACCACTTATTTCCGCAACAAGCCGGTCTATGTGCTGCGCGAAGACGGCTCGCTGCAGGAAAGGGCAGCCCGCTGGCTGCTGCGTTCCATCCGCATCGAACCGGGGCGGGTCACCGCCGTGCTGTCGCCGGTCTGACCGCGCTCAATCGACACCCAGCTCGCGGGCATACGGCTCGCGCAGGTCGACCGGCTTCTCGGCCCGCTTGCGCAGGCGGATGTTGAGCATCTCGACGCACACCGAGAAGGCCATCGCGAAGTAGATGTAGCCCTTCGGCACGTGGGTGCCCAAACCGTCGGCGATCAGCACCACGCCGACGACGACCAGGAAGGACAAGGCCAGCATCTTGATGGTCGGGTGGTTCGACACGAAGTTGCCGATCGGCCGGGCGAACAGCATCATCAGGCCGACCGAGGCGACGACCGCAGCGATCATCACGCCGACCTGGCTGACCATGCCGACTGCGGTGATGATCGAGTCGAGCGAGAACACCAGGTCGATGACCATGATCTGGGCGATGACCCCGGCAAAGCTCGACGCCACCCGCGCCGATTCGCTGCCCTCCTCGCCTTCCAGCAACTGGTGCACCTCGCCGGTGCTCTTCCAGATCAGGAACAGGCCGCCGGCGATCAGGATGATGTCGCGCCCGGAAACGCCGTAGCCGAACAGGGTCAGCACCGGCGCGGTGAGGCCGACGATCCACGACAGCAGCAGGAGCAGTGCGATGCGCATGAACATGGCGAGGAACAGGCCGATGCGCCGCGCCAGCTCCTGCTTCTCCTTGGGCAGCTTGTCGACCAGGATGGAGATGAAAATGATGTTGTCGATACCGAGCACCAGTTCCAGCGCGGTCAGCGTGAAAAAGGCGATCCAGATTTCGGGTGAGAGCAGGAATTCGAGCATGGCGGTCAGCCCCGGTAATAAGCAAAGCCTCATTCTAAAAAGCGCGCCGGGCCCCAGCCACCACCGCCAGCATCACTGACCTTCCGAAAAACCCGAAGAATCCGGCTCGCAACCGGCAGCCCGGCACAACGCCCGGCGAGGCGTTTCAGGCAGCGCGCAACAGGCGCTCGAAATCGCTGGCGTTCACCGGCCGCGAATAGAAATAGCCCTGGTATTCGTCGCAGCCGTGGTCGGCCAGGAAGTTCAGTTCGCCGCGGGTTTCGACGCCTTCGGCGATGATGCTGAGGTCGAAGGCCTGGGCGAGGTGGATGATTTCCTTGATCATCGTCTTCTTCTGAGGGTCGGACTCCATGTCGTGCACGAAGGACTGGTCGATTTTCAGCCGGTCGACCGGCAGGCGTCGCAGGTAGGCGAGCGACGAATAGCCGGTGCCGAAGTCGTCGAGCGAAATGCTGGCGCCCAGCCCGCGCAATTCGTTGAGGATGCTGATCGAGTCGTCCATGTCGTCCATCATGCTGCTTTCGGTCACTTCCAGCTCCAGCGAGCCGGGGTCCAGTTCACCGGCGGCGAGCAGGGCCTTCAGGGACTGCAGGATGCCGCCGTCGCGGAACTGGCGGGTCGACACATTGACCGCCATGCGCAACTCCGGAAAGCCCTGGCGGCGCCAGATCCGGTTCTGCTCGTTGGCGCTGGCCAGCACCCATTCGCCGATTGGACGGATCAGGCCGGTTTCCTCGGCCAGGCTGATGAAACGGGCCGGATAGACGGTGCCCAGTTCGGGGTGCTGCCAGCGGATCAGCGCTTCGGCGCCGACGATGGCGCCATCGCTGAGGCGTACCTGCGGCTGGTAGAAGAGGCTGAATTCCCCCCGTTCCAAACCGCTCCACAGCGCGCTCTCCAGCTTGACCCGCTCGACGGCAAAGACACTCAGGTCACGCGTGTAGAAGCGTACCGTGCCGCCCCCGGCGGCCTTGGCGCGATGCATGGCGGCGTCGGCATTGGCGAGCAGGTTTTCGGCATCCCTGCCGTCGTTGGGATAGAGGCTGACCCCGATGCTGCAGAACTGGTGTATGGCATGGCCTTCGGTGGTGAATGGCTGCATGAAGGCCGCCAGCACGCGGCTCGCGCCTTGCAGCGCTTCCTCCGCGCCGTTCTTCAAGCCGTCCAAGACGATCACGAACTGGTCGCTGCCGTGGCGGGCCAGCGTGTCGCCGTCGCGGACCACCTGCTGCAGGCGGAGGGCAATTTCCCGGATCAGCGCATCGCCAAACGAATGGCCCATGCTGTCGTTGATGAATTTGAAACGCTCGACGCCGACGAAGAGCACGGCCAGTGCGTAGTCCTGGTTGCGCGCCAGGTGGGCGATGGCATTTTCCAGGCGATCCTTGAGCAGATTGCGATTGGCCAGATCGGTCAAGGCGTCGTGTGTCGCCAGGTATTCGATCTTCGCCTCGTAGGCCTTGCGCTCGCTGAGATCGCGGACAAAGGCGGCAAAAAAGGGGAAGGGATTGACGTCGACCAGGGTGACGGCCATTTCGACCGGAAACTGGCTGCCGTCGGCGCGCAGCGCCATCATTTCCTCGCGCTGCCCGGCTCCTGCCCCTTCCCCCTTGCCGCGGCAGAAGGCCAGCATCCGGCGGAAGGCTTCGCGGCGCGCCGGCGGCACGATCAGGTCGACCAGATCACGGCCGACCACGTTGGCGTGGCGATGGCCGAACATCTGCTCGGCCGCCGGATTGAATTCGATGATATGGCCGCCGAGGTCGAACGTCACGATGCTGTCGAAAGCGCTGCCGACGATGGCCGCCTTGCGCCGTTCGCTGTCGCGCAGCGAGCGGTTGAGGTCCAGCGTCTGCCGGTGCGTCATTTCGAACAGCGCCAGCACTTGGGTCAGGAAGGCTTCACTGCGCGGCAGCGTGCGGATCGCCGAGTGCCCCACCCGAATCGCCTGCAACAGGCGGTGATGGATGGCGATCAGCCCCAATATGCTCTGCTCGCCGGCGATGGCGCGGCGGCCCAGCTCGTAGGCCTGCTGCAGGGCGGTCTCTTCGTCGCCGCCCTTGAGGTACTCGCCAAAGGCCATTTCGTAATCCACCGCGAAATTCCGCGGCTCGGCGTTCATGGGACACCTCCGCAGGGCTGGCCACGCGCCGTGCCCAGCCAGCAAAGGACCAGCACCAGGGCGTCGTCGCTCGCCTTGCCGTGCCGTTCGAGTATCGATTTCGCGACCTGCTGCGGCGTCCCGGCCGGAATTTCGCTGCCGGAAAAACGCTCGTCTATGCCGTCGGTGGCCAGGATCAGCCGGTCTCCCGGATGCATCTGCACGCCGCGGGCGTGTACAGCCGGTATGCAATAGCCGACCACTCCGCCCTGACTGATCAGGTAACTCTTGTGGCGCGGCGTGCCGTAATTGGCCGGGATCAGGACGCCCTCGACATTGCCGACGCCGCTCCAGCTCACGGTGGCGCTGGCCGGGTCTATCGTGACCAGGGCGACGGCTGCGCCGCGGGTCGGCCGCAAGGCCTCGTGGCACTGCTGCAGCAGGCTGACCACCGGCTGCCCGATGTGCGCACCGAGGGTGGCGATGGCGACCTGCGCCGCATGGGCCGCCTCGTCGCCGTGCCCGAGGCCGTCGACGACGGCGACCAGGATGCCGTGTTGATCGGCACGGACGAGCGCCGCATCGCCGGACTGGCTCTCGCCGGGCAACGGGCGGCCAGCCACCGCGTAGTCGTAGGCGACGACAGCGCCGTTGTCGAGGGCTAGATTTTCCATTTGGTCATCGTCACGGTCGTCCCCTTGCCCACCTCGGAAGCCAGGTCGAACTCGTCCATCAGCCGTTTCGAGCCGGGCAGCCCCAAGCCGAGACTGCCCGACGTGCTGAACCCGTCCTGCATCGCGGAGAACAGATCGGCGATGCCCGGCCCCCGGTCGCGGGCGACGATGGACACGCCTTCCTGCAGGCCGCGGCGGACGCGGCGCAAGTACAGCTCGCCGGTGCCGGCGTAGCTCAGGATATTGCGCGCCACCTCGGAAATGGCGGTGGCTATCAAGGTCAGGTCGCTGGACGAGAACTGCAAGGCCGCCGCCATCTCGCGGCCGCGCAGCCGGGCGGTCACCAGATCGGCTTCGGAACGAATCGGTACATTCATCACTTCTTCCGGCACGAGTCTCTCACCCCACTTTGACGTTCAGCAGGGACAACGCGTCTTCCAGGTCGAGCGCCGTGTCCGTGCCCTCGAGGGTCAAACCCAGCTGCACCATGGCGAAGGCCACGTCCGGCTGGATGCCGACGATGACGGTGCGGGCGCCGAGCAATTGCGTCATCTGCGCGATATGGCGCAGCGTGCGCGCGGCGAAGGAGTCGAGCACGTCGAGCACCGTCACGTCGATGACGACGCAGGCCGCCCGGTACTTCTTGACATCGGCGACCAGTTCGTCGCGCAGCCCGGTCAGGTCGGCATCCATCAGCGCCTCCTGGACCGACACGATCAGGGTTTGCCCCAGTTTCAGGATAGGCGCGCGGTTGCGGTTCATGTCTCGCCCTTCGCCTCGCCCGCGCTCCTGCCATCGATCCCGACCACCGTGTAGCCGAGCAGCCGCTCGGCCTCCTCGATGCCGCTCTGCAGGTCACCGACCGTCTTGATGCGGCGCAGGTCGATGGCGAGGCGGACCATGGTCTGGGCGATATCCGGCGCAATGCCGCTGACGATGGAAGTCGCCCCCATCAGGCGGGCGGCCTCGACCGTCTGCACCAGATGATTGGCCACCTTGGTGTCGACCGACGGCACGCCGGTGACGTCGATGACCACCACCCGCGCCCGGCTGTCACGGATCGAGCGCAACAACTGCTCGGTCAATTGGCGGGCCCGCAAGGCATCGATCAAGCCGATGATGGGCAACAGCAGCAAGCCGGGACGCAAGAGCAGGACCGGGGTGGATAGCTCGCGGATGGCCTCCTGCTGCTCTTGGATGGTTTGCTCGCGCGACGCGATATAAGTGTCGGTGGCCAGACCCATGTCGAAAAAGGTCAGCTTCATCAGGGAATTGAAAACGGTAAACGCCTGTTCCGGCGATCCGGCGAATTCCTCGCGCAGGCGTTCGAGGACGGCGCGCAGATAGAAGCAGTACATGCCGAAATAGGACTTGACCGGCAGGCCGACCCGTTCATGCACCCGCCCGATGCGGATGCGGTTGGCGACATACTCCCGGTCGTAATGCCCCTGGGTCAGCCGCATGAAGTACAGCTTCTGCATATTCTTCACATGCTTGAGCAATTCGGCATCGGTGAAGAAAGCCCGGGTCTCGTCGAAACTCAGCAGATGCCGGTAGAAATCCTCGATCATCGAGTCGGCGTAGTGCGTGGCGATCTCATTGACCCCCTCCAGCACTTTCACGTCGTCGTCGGTGAAGTCCAGAAAAGCCTTGCGCCGTTCGACTTCGTCGTCCGGCATGGATGCTTCTGACTGCATGGTTTCGCGATCTGCCATGGCACCTCCTACAAGCGGAGAGGGTTAGGCGGCAATAAGCGCCGTAGGTTCCAAAACTTAGAACCGTTGCGGCGGCATAGGTTTCAGCGATTCCGGCAATCGCGCCCGCCGCCACGTCGCTAGGCGCCGGGCAGGAAAACGGAGAGGCCGCCGTCCGGCAAGGCCGCCGTCCCGGTAAGCCTAGTGCGCTTCCGGGGACAGCTTTTTCAGCTGCTCGTATTCGGCAATCACCTGGGCGCCGAGCAGCAGCAGGGTGGTGGCCAGTTCCATGGAAAACAGCGCCACCACCGCCGTGGTCAGCGAGCCATAGACGACGCTGACCTTGGACAGGTGGGCCAGGTACCAGACCAGCAGGTGACGGAGGATTTCCCACAGCGCGGCGGCGCTGAAGCCGCCGATCAGGGCATGGTTCAGCCGCGTGCGGCCGACCGGAACGACCAGGTAGAGGCCGGCGAGGACCAGCGTTTCGATCAGCACGCCCAGGCCGTAGAACAAGCCGCCGGCAAGACGCCCCAGGCTCCATTGATGGCCGAAGACGGCAATGCTCTCCTGCGCCATCGCCTGCAGCACGGCCGAGGCGAAGGTGACGGCGAGCAGCGTGACGCCAAGCAGCAGCACGAAACAGTAGGGCAGGATGGCCGACACCAGCGCATGCCGCCGCTCGCCGCCGCGATGGGCGAAGATTACGCACATCGCCTTTTGCAGCCCGGAAAAGGCCAGCGAACTGAAGAAAATCATCGTGCCGATCAACAACACGCCGACCCCCAGGCCGTTATTCAGGAAGGCCGAGACATCGGCCAGCACGGCCTGCGACTGGCTGGGCACCAGCCATTCCAGATAGCGCCCGAGCACCTGGAAAAGCTCGGCTTCGCTGACCAGGTGCGACAACGCGAAAACGGTCAGGATGAGCAGCGGGACGATGGAGAGCAGGGCGTAATACGCCACCGCCCCGGCCAGCAGCAGGCCCTGGTTGGCCATGAAGGCCTTGAGCACCCGCAGTCCGAAGGCCACGGGATGCAGCGCCACCTGTACCGCCTTGTCGTGCTCGGAAGTGTCGTTCATCACCTCTCCTGCCGCCGGGCCTCCGGGGGGCAGGGCCGCCTCGGCGAGGCGCCCGGCCGGGGCAACGCTTACTTGATGACCAGCACGCTGTC
>DATGXM010000439.1:0-1637 GCA_035298985.1 Azonexus sp.
AGTTGGCCGCCGCCACAGCGGCCCCGCCGCGCCGGGCGTGCGTCAGCACCACCGTTCCCGCCGGTCGCGACGGCCCGCTGCCGCCGGAGTTCGGTGTCGCCTTGTCGAAAGCTCAGCTCGCCTTCGACCGTGACATTCCGATCCTGATCAACGGCGATACCGGTACCGGCAAGGAAGTGGCCGCCCGCCACCTGCACGCCAACGGCCAGCGGGCAACCGGCCCCTTTGTCGCGCTCAACTGCTCGTCGATCCCGGCCAGCCTGATCGAATCCGAGTTGTTCGGCTACGAGCCCGGCGCCTTCACCGGCGCCGCCCGCACCGGCATGGCCGGGAAACTCGAACAGGCCAACGGCGGCACGCTCTTCCTCGACGAAATCGGCGACATGCCGGTCGATCTGCAGGCCCGGCTCCTGCGCGTCCTGCAAGAGCGCCGCGTCTACCGGATAGGCAGCCAGAAGGAGCGCGAGCTCGACTTCTCCCTGGTCTCGGCGACCCATCGCGACCTGCCGTCGCTGATCGCCGGCGGCCTGTTCCGCGAGGATCTCTACTACCGCGTCAATGGCCTGCGCCTCAAGCTGCCGGCGCTCCGCGACCGTTCCGACTTCGAGCGCATCGTCGACCGCATCGTTGCCGAAGAAAGTGGCGCAGGCGCCCCGCTCACCGTCGATGGCGCAACTCGCCGGGCGCTGCGCCGACACAGCTGGCCGGGCAACCTGCGCGAACTGCGCCAGGTCCTGCGCCTGGCCTGCGCCATGGCCGACGACGGCATCATCGAACCCGGCCATCTGCCGCCCGAAATCGGCGAGCCGGAGGCCGGCACCTCACCGGCTGCCGGCAGCGCACTGGAAGTCGCCGAGCGCGAAGTCTTCGCCAGCAAGTACGCCGCCCATCGCGGCAACATCTCCGCCGTCGCCCGCTCACTTGGTCTGGCCCGCGCCACGGTCTACAGGAAGCTGCGCGACTACCGGCTGATTTAAGCCATAGAGTCCTGTTTCTCGCTCCGGTTATCGCGTTGGCCATGACTGCCAACCGCCGCTCGGCGAGTTAGTGGACGGTGCACACCATGCAAGGATCGAATGAGCGCACGACGTGCTGCACCGTCGGCGGTGCATCGTCGCCGGCCGGCAGGCCGACCAAGGCCTGCTCGAGCGGCCCCGGCTGTTCGCTGCCGTCGCGCGGAGAGAAGTTCCAGGTAGTCGGGGCGATGATCTGGTAGCGGTCGATGCGACCGCGCTTGATGCTCAGCCAATGCCCCAAGCTGCCGCGGGCGGCTTCGACCAGGCCGGTGCCGCTGGCTTCGTCGGGCATGGTGCCGTGGGCGCAGAAGGCTTCGCCGGGTTGGAGGGCTTGCACCCAGCCCTCCATGGCCGGCAGGACGAGTGCCGGTTCGAGCAAGCGGGCGACGACGCGGGCCATGACGCTGCCGCCATCGCGGCGCACGAAGTCGAGCAGCAGCGGGTGGCCGGCAATGACCTGGCGGGCGAGGGCACCGACTTCGTAGGGCTGGCCGGCGTAGCGCGGTGCCTTGCACCAGGTGTAGGCACCATCCTTGTCGGCATCGACCAGCGTTTCGCCTTGCGCCGGGTGACGTGGCTGGCCATTGATCAGCCAGGCCCGCGTCGTATCCTCATCGATGG
>DATGXM010000440.1:0-5752 GCA_035298985.1 Azonexus sp.
GCCAGCAGGTTGCGGGCGTAGGGCGTTTCCAGCTTGCCGTCGAGTATCAGGTTGGCGAGCAGGATGCCGTCCGGCTGCAGTACCCGGCGGGCGCCGTCCCAGAACTCACGGGTTACCAGATGGCCGGGAATCGAGGTGTGCGAGCTGTACACATCGACGATCACCGCATCGAAGCGGCGTTCGGTGGTGGCGATGAAGCGGCGGGCGTCGTCGACGATGAATTCGCCGCGGGCGCTGTCGTGCAGGAAGTGCTTCTCGGCGACCTCGCGAATTTTGGGATCGATATCGACGTAGGTATAGCGGTTCGCCGGCTCGCGGTGCGACAGGGTGAAGCCGCCGGCGCCGAGGACCAGGATGTCCCGGTCCCGGAAGCCGAGATCGTCGCGCAATATCCTGCGCAGGTGCTCGATGTAGCGCGTGTAATGCGGCGGCTCGCTGGCGTCGATCAGCGAGGCCAGCGATTTATTGACCATGAAGGCACGCGCGTCCTGTTGCCCGTCCAGTTCGACGGCGTTCACCGCGTAATCGGCGTAGGCGGTGTCGGCGGTCAGCACCTGCTGGAGGTTGATGGCGGCAACCAGCCCGGCGGTGGCCAACACGAGCGCCGCCATTTTCGCTTGCCGGCCGGCCAGCAGCAGGACGCCGATCAGCAAGCCGAGCGCACAGGCGACGACAGCGGCAGCAACGCCCAGCCATTGCATGACCACCAGCGACAGGGTAAGCGAGCCGAGAAACGAACCGAGCGTAGACCAATAGAGCGCCATGCCGCTCGCTTCGCCGGTGCGCTGGGTCTGCATCAGGTTGGTCAGAATGGGCACGGTCTGGCCGAGCAGCCAGGCGATGGGGCACAGGATGGCGCCGATGAAGCACAGATAGGCGATCAGGACCGGTTGCAGGTGGGCGAACATCCAGTCCACGCTGACGCCGGCCAGGCCCACGCCCACCAGCACCGCCGAAATCAGGAAATTGCGGGCAACGATGCGGCGGTAGTCGGCGCTGACCCGGGCGCCGGCAGCGTAGCCGAGGGCCAGGGCGAGCAGGAAGAAGCCGATGGTCGGCGCGGTGACCACGATGGAACTGCCGACATGCGGCAGCAGCCGGCGCAGGGCGATGACCTCGGCGCCGAGCGAACAGTATCCTTCGATGAAAACGATGGCGTAGAGCAGCAGGCGCGACATCAGCCCGCTTTCCGGTATTTCTGCCAGGCGCTCCAGCTGAAGATGAAGAGGCCGGTCCAGATCAGGGCGAAGCTGACCAGGCGGGCGGTTTGCAGCGCTTCGCCGAACAGGTAGATGGCGGTCAGGAACTGCATGGTCGGGTTGATGTACATCAGCATGCCGACGGTGGCTAGGTCGAGCCGTTGCGTGGCGGCGGCGAAGGCCATCAGCGGTAGGGCGGTCAGGATGCCGGCACCGATCAGCAGGGCGGTGCTCGCATCGGGGGAGACGGTGAACACGGCATGTCCATGCGCCGCCTGCCAGGCCGCGTAGATCAGGCAGACCGGCAGCATGGCCAGGGTTTCCACCCACAGTCCGGAAATCGCATCGATCGGCACCTGTTTGCGCAGCAGACCGTAGCAGCCAAAGGTGGCGGCCAGGAACAGCGATATCCAGGGCAGTGTGCCGAGCGCCACCAGTTCGTTGCCGACGGCGACGACAGCCAGCGCGATGGCCAGCCATTCCTTGCCGTTCAGGCGCTCCTTGAGGACGAGCAGGGCGAGCAGCACATTGACCAGCGGGGTCAGGAAATAGCCCAGGCTGGCGGCGACCACCTGCTGGTGATCGACGGCCCACAGGAAACCCAGCCAGTTGCTGCCGAGCAGCAGGGCGGCAAGGCTCAGGCGGACGACATGGCGCGGCTGGGTGAACAGGCCGCGGACGCTGGACCAGCGTTGGCGGAGGGTGAGCAGCAGTGCCACGAAGACGAAGGCCCACAGGGTGCGGTTGGACAGGATGTCCATGGGCGAGAAATGGCCCAGCTGGCGGAAGTAGAGCGGGAAAAAGCCCCAGATGACGTAAGCGAGCAGGCCGTAGCCGATGCCGGCCAGCGGGACATGGGTACTCATTGTTTCAGGGCTGGTCGCGCAGGATGTGCAGCGCCGGCGAGCGGTAGTCGCGCCGGAACAGCACGATCAGCACGACGAGCGACAGCAGGCCGAGCACGGCCGGGTTGAGCAGCCAGCCGGAGGCGGCCAGGCCGAAGTAGTAGGCGCGGATGCCTCGGTTGAAGTCGTCGCCGGCCAGGTTGTTGGCGCCGGCGACGCGCCGGGCGTAGGTGTCGATGGCCGGATCGCCGGTCTTCCCGTAGGGGGCGGCGCCGACCAGGATGGAGAGCAGGTTGAACTGGCGCAGCGACCAGGTAAATTTGAAATAGGCGAAAACGAAGCTGGCGAGGACCAGCATCAACTTGATTTCGAGCAATTCGCGATTGCCGGTATTGCCGAAGGGGAGGTCGGCGGTAAAGCTGATCAGCTTGTCGGAGGCGCCGAGCGCGGCGACCAGGCCGGCGATGATGTAGATGGTGGTGTTGGCGTAGAAGGAGACGCTGGTGACCAGATTGCCGATCAGGGTCGAGTCGGCCACGCGCACCTCGCGTTCCAGCATGCGGTAGGCCCAGGACAAGCGATAGTGCTGGCTGGTGCGGATCAGGCCGCCGACGCCCCACTGGCTGTGTTCGGAATACCAGGCATAACCGGCCCAGCAGGCAAAGAAGGCGACCAGCGCCAGCCAATCGACGGCGGCAAGATGGGGCAAGGCATGCATCCCGGCATATTGCCACATCGCCGGCGCCAGCGATATTGGGGAAACCCGCCGCGCTGCCCCGGGTCATAGGCTCTATGCTGTTTGGCGGATCTTGACGTCATGGACGCGGGATCACCCGACAAGAGAAAGTTCAAGGCGCATCGATAATGAGAAAAATGCACCTGCTGACGCTCGGTTTTCACGACCCCGCCATCGAGCAGGCGTTCGTGAGCCACATCTTGCCGCGTCTGCGCTTGCAGGGCAGGGCTGCCATTGTCGTCGGCTGCTTCGTCTATTTTCTCTACGGGGCGCTCGACCACCTGTTCGTTCCCCTGCATCAGCTCGGGCTGGTCTGGGTCATCCGGGTGGCTGCGCTGGTCGTCCCGGCGGTGGTGCTGGCCCTGACCTACCTGCCCCTGTTCGAGAAATACAATCAGCTGCCGCTGGCCTTGGTCGGCCTGGCGGCTGCCCTCGGGCTGATCGCCATGCTCTGGCACCTGCCGGTCGATAGCGGCGCCTACTATTACCCGGGGATGCTGCTGGCCACCTTTTACACCTACAACCTGATCGGCACGCGCTTCATCCATGCCCTGGTGGTCAATGTCGTGGTCCTCATCCTCTACAACGTTTTATTTGGCCATTTCCGGCAGTTTCCGGAGTCGGTGCTGCTCAGCCAGAACTTCTTCATGATCTCGGCCAACCTGATCGGCGGCGCTGCCGGCTACCTGGCCGAGTATTACCGCCGCCAGCTCTTCCTGCGCGAAATCCAGCTGGACGACGAGCGGCAGCTGCATCTGAACCGCTCCCTGCACGACCGGCTGACCGGCCTGCCCAACCGCGACCTGCTCGACGACCGCATCCAGCAGGCGCTCGCGCTGTCGCGGCGCGATTCGGCGCGCCATGCCGGTTTTTTCGTCGATCTGGACGGCTTCAAGAGCATCAATGATCGCCTCGGGCACGACCACGGCGACATCGTCCTGCGCTGCGTCGCCCGCCGGCTGGAGTCGGTGATGCGCGAAACCGACACCATTTCGCGTATCGGCGGCGACGAGTTCTTCCTGCTCGTGCAGGACATTGGTTCCTGCGACAGCGCGGCGCATCTGGCGGAAAAACTGATTGCGGTGATCGAGCAGCCGATTCCCGAAGTGCCGGGGCACCAGCTCAGTGCGAGTATCGGCATTTGTCTCTTTCCGCGCGCCGATCTGGCCAATACGCCGGACAGCATCATCCGCTGCGCCGACCTCGCCATGTACCAGGCCAAGGCCGACGGCAAGCGCTGCCACCGTTTTGCCGACATGGGCCTGTGAGTCCCGGCTGCTTCGCCTGGGCGCAAAGTCCTGTATCCTCCCAGCCTTTGAAAATTGCGGAGGTAAGATATGGGACAGGCCAAACAGCGGGGTTCCCTTGAACAGCGCGTTGCCGCGGCACAAGCCAAGATCGAGGCGACGCGCCCGGAAAAGCTGGTGTGCAACCATTGCAGCGCCGACGTGACCCAGATCAATCCGGTCAGCACGCGCGGCCTGCGCGGTCTGGACGCCATCTGGGTCGGCCAGTGCGACTGCGGCCATACCACCTTCGCCGCTTCCGGCGATCCGAAGGCGGTGGAAGCCTTCTTCTTTGCGCTCAGCGAGAATACCGAGCTGACCCTGGGTAGCCAAAGCAAGGACGGCAGCCAGCACGAAACGGCTGCCTGAAGCTATTCCAGTTCCCGGCGGGAGCCGGGAGCAGCCGCCTGGTCAGCCGGTACTGCTCAGGTCGGCATTGCGCGCATCCGGGTGGGTATGCAGCGCGGCGCGGCGGGGAACGAGGCTTTCGTCGAGCAGGCGCTCGATGCGGAAGAAAGTCTCATAGCGCGAAAAGGGCTTTTTCATGAAGTCGTCGGCCCCGATGCGGGTGCCGAAGAATTGTTCCATCGCCTGTTCGTTACCGCTCATCATGATGACCGGCGTGTCGCGCGTCGCCGGATCGCGGCGGATGGCGCGCAGGGCGGCAAAGCCGTTCATGCCGGGCAGCACGATGTCGAGAAAGATCAGGTCGGGTTTTTGCTCGCGCAGCATTTCCAGGCCCGATTCGGCATCGAGCGCTTCGATGGTCTCGTAGCCGGCCGAGCGAAGGAATTTCCGCAGGGCCACCACGATGGTCTTCGAGTCGTCGATGATCAGCACGCGGGTACCTTCGCGGGCATTGATGCGGGCTCGCTTGCGGCGTTCAATGGTGAAATCGGCGGTGACCGCAGTCGTGGACTGCGGCGCTGCCTCGGCGGTGTCGGGTCGCCCGAACAGGGCCCTGATTTGATCGAGTATTCCCATCGTGTCCCCTTGTGCGGTAGCGGCAGCCTGTCGGTAGGGCGCCACCGGTCGTCCGGTACGCAAAGGCGCCCTGAACAAATGCATTTTATGACTTATTCATTCCTGCATGGCGTCATTTCTGCGAAGAATGTTGCTACGCTCGGAGGGCCGGTGAAGGCGGCTGGTAGCTAGCGCTTGCAGGGTTTGCCCGGGGCGCACACCACCATGGATGGCGGCGGGGTGAATGCGGGGTCGGTTGCCGGGGGCTGCGGATGGGTGTGGCGCGGCACGCGATGCGGATAGGGCTGGGCGGCAACGCCGTAGACCGGCACATAGACTGGTATCTGCGCATCGGGCGGCTTGCTCAGGCTGCGGCATTCGGCTTCCAGTTGCGCACGCTGGGTGGCTTCCAGCGCCCGCGTGGCGAGCTCGCGCAGGCAGGCGTCGGGGTCGCCGTAGGAGCGGGATGGTGTGGCAGCGGTTATTGGACGCTGCTGGTTCTGCGCCTGCCGCTCGGCAACGGCGTCGGCGCGCTGGGCATTTTCCCGCTTCTCGACGTAGGTGCGCATGCGTTCGACGTCGCGCTCGGCCTGGCGGTGGTCGGCGGCCTGATGCTGTCGCAGGTGCTGACGCTGTACCTGACGCCGGTGGTCTACGTGTACCTCGACCGGTTCACCGACAAGTCCGGCGATCCCGTCGATATCGAAGCGGCGGCCAATCCGG
>DATGXM010000441.1:0-1646 GCA_035298985.1 Azonexus sp.
CACCCCCAGCTTGTCGAGCAGGCGGGAGCGATAGGTACTCACCGTCTTGATGCTCAGATGCAGCGCCTTGCCGATGTCGGAAACCGACTGCCCGCGCGCCAGGTGCAGGAAGACCTGCAATTCCCGCTCGGACAGCAGGTCATGGGCGGCGCCGGCAGCGTTGCCGGCAACCTCGTCGGCGAGCAGTTCGGCCATGCGCGGCGACAGGTAGCGCTGGCCGTGGGCCAGGGTGCGCACCGCCTTCAGCAATTCTTCCTGGCCGCATTCCTTGCACAGGTAGCCGTCGGCGCCGTGGCGCAGCATGGTCAGGGCGTAGCGTTCCTCCGGGTAGCCGGTGAGCACCAGCACCCGGACCTCCGGATAGCGCTGGCGCAGCGTGCGCAGCACATCGACGCCGCTTTGACCGGGCAGGGCCAGGTCGAGGAGCAGCACGTCACACGGACCTTCGTGCAACTGCGCCAAGGCGTCCTCGCCGCTGGCCGCCTCGAAGGCGATACCGATGCCGATTTCATTGGCGAGGATTTCCCGCAAGCCGGCGCGGACGATTTCATGATCATCGACAATCGCGACATTCACCATGCCCAGCTCCCTATTCCGATCGGCCGAACGCCATTCCGCTGCGGCGCGGAGGCCGCCCTGACGGGCACCAAGGGCGAACCGCCTCAGCATTCCGCTGTCGATTAGAGCCGGCGCAGCGCGGAAGATTCATCGCCCGTGCGCCGGCCGGTGCAGGACTCCTCCTACAGTCAAATCGGCCGCGGCCGACATTCTTCGGCGGCCGGCCCGGCTAGGGTGAAATCAGTCCGTGCAGTCCGTACTTGCCGCCGACCCGGCGTGGGGACGATCTGCGCCGGGCGGACGATAAAAGGAGAACATCATGAACCGGAAAATCCTGCATTCCTTCCTCTGGCTGCTGGCGCTATGCATCGTGCTGCCTGGCGCCGTCCGCGCCGACAGCGGCTCTCCCGACGAGCTGGTCAAGGGCGTGACCGAAGAGGTGTTGAGCATCCTGCGCCAGGACAAGGGCATCCAGTCGGGCAACAAGCAGCGGGCGATGGCCTTGATCGAGCAAAAGGTGGCGCCGCATTTCGATTTTGCCCGCATGACCAGCCTGGCCGTCGGACGCGCCTGGCAGCAGGCCGACGCCAAGCAGCGCGAGGCGCTGATCGGTGAGTTCCATACCCTGCTGGTGCGCACCTACGCCAACTCGTTGACTGCCTACCGTGACCAGACCGTCAGTTTCAAACCCTCGAAGCAGACGGGCGACGAAGTGCTGGTCCGCAGCCAGATCAACAAGCCGGGCGGGCAGCCGATTCCGCTCGATTACAGCTTGAGCAGGAGTAGCGGCAGCTGGAAGGTGTTCGACGTCACCGTCGCCGACATCAGCCTGGTCACCAATTACCGCAGCAGTTTTGCCAACGAGGTGGAGAAGGGCGGCGTTCCCGGGCTGATCAAGGCCTTGCAGGAAAAGAACCGGAAGGGCGTGACCGACCAGCCGCCCGCTTCTTGAGCGACAGACTGGGCGGCGAGGCCGGTGTTGGCCCTTCCTGGCCGGCACCGGCAGGGCCGGGATGGGGCGCTCGCGGAGAGCAGCCAATCCACATATTGCGGGCGCCCACGGGCGCCCGCAACGCGTGATCAGCGGG
>DATGXM010000442.1:0-1993 GCA_035298985.1 Azonexus sp.
GATGCGGGCACGTTGCTGCAACAGATCGAGAAGGATCAGCAGCCGTTATTGCCGCGCAAGGCCGAGCCGTCCAAGCCGCTCGAACCCGCGCCACTCAAGGCTCCCGACGGACTGAGCGTCACCGTCAAAGAGTTCCGCTTCGCAGGCAACACCCTGTTGAGCGCCGAGCAGCTTGCGCCTGCGGTCGCGTCCTATCTCGACCGCCCCCTCGACATGACCGAACTTCGCAAGGCCGCCGCCGCCGTGGCCGACGCCTATCGGCAGGCCGGCTGGGTCGTGCGCGCCTACCTGCCGCAGCAGGAAATCCGGGACGGCATCGTCACCATCCAGATCGTCGAAGCCGTTTTCGCCGGCGCAGTGCTCGACGGAAAATCGCCGCATCGTTTCTCCGCCGACACCGCCTTGCGCATGATCGATGCCGCCCAGGGCAAGGGCGAACATCTCAATGCCGAAGCCATCGATCGCGCGCTGTTGCTGCTCGACGATCTGCCGGGCGTCTCCGCAACGGGCAGCATGCGCGCAGGACAAGCCAGGGGCGAAACCGAGCTCGCGCTCAAACTGGCGGACGAACCGCCGTTGCGCGCCGAAGTCGGCATAGACAACACCGGCTCGCGCTCGACCGGCGCGGATCGCATCCTCGCCAACCTCAACGTCAACAGCCCGTTCGGCCTCGGCGATCTCGTCACTGCCAACGCCGTGCATACCAGGGGCAGCGACTACCTGCGGCTGGAAGGCACGCTGCCGGTCGGCAGCGACGGCTGGCGCATCGGCGTCAATGCCTCGTACCTGACTTACAAGCTGGTCGCCCCGGAATTTCTCGCCCTGAACGGCAGCGGCTCGTCCGATGTCGTCGGCGTGCAGGCCAGATACCCGCTGATCCGCTCGCGCCTGAACAATCTGTATTTCGGCGCCAACCTGGACCGCAAGACATTCGACAACCGCTCCGGCGGCGTGGTCGCCACCCGCTATTCCGCCGACACTCTCACCGCCGGATTATCGGGCAATATTTTCGACAACTTCGGCGGCGGCGGCGTCAGCAGCGCCAGCGTCTCGTACATCGAAGGCAGGCTGAACCTCGCCGGTTCGCCGAATCAAGCCGCAGATGCCGCCACCACGAAAACGGAAGGGCGTTACAGCAAGCTGCGCTACTCCGCGAGCCGCCAACAAGTGCTCACAGAAAGCCTCTCCCTCTACGCCGCCCTGTCCGGCCAACTGGCCGGCAAGAACCTCGACTCATCCGAAAAATTTTATCTGGGCGGCGCCTCCGGCGTGCGCGCCTATCCCGCCTCCGAAGTTGGCGGCTCGGAAGGGAAGATGCTCAACATGGAGCTGCGCTGGCGACTGCCCGGCGGCTTCACGGTTATCCCTTTCTACGATTGGGGGCGCGTGCAGGTCAACCGCAACAACAACTTCGTCGGCGCACCCGCGCTGAACTCTTTAACCCTCGAAGGAGGCGGTCTCGCGCTGGGCTGGCAGGCCGACTTCGGCTTGAGCGCGAAGCTGACCTGGGCGCGCCGCATGGGCGTCAACCCCAACCCCACCGCAACCGGCATGGACCAGGACGGTTCCCTCGTGCGGGACCGCCTGTGGGCCAGCGTCATGCTGCCGTTCTGACGGCATCCTTAAGAACAATATTCGAGAGATAACGATCATGAATATCGCCTACCGCCTCATCTGGAACGAACTGAGCAACACCTGGGTCGCCGTCGCCGAAAACGTGAAAGCACGCGGCAAACGCGCGTCCGGCGCGGTGTTGCTGGCGGCCTCCGGGTTTGCGTTCGCGGCCCCGCCGGTGGCCACCGAATTGCCTACCGGGGGACAGGTGGTCGGCGGCAGTGCGGGCATCGTGCAGAGCGGTGCGACGATGAATATCACGCAGACCACCGCGCGTGCGGCAATCGATTGGCAGACCTTCAACATCGGCAGCGCGGCGCAGGTGAATTTCAATCAGCCGTCCAGCAGCTCGGTCGCGTTGAACCGCGTGCTCGACAGC
>DATGXM010000443.1:0-4692 GCA_035298985.1 Azonexus sp.
TGAAACGGCCGGGCGGCACGCCGAAAGCCCGCTTGAACATGGCCGAGGTGGGCGCCGCAATCGTGGCAGGTCACTTCGGTGCGGATCATGCCGAAGCTGCGATCGACATGCTCGTCGATCAGTTGCTCGTCGTTGGGCGTATGGAAACTCGGCCAGCCGCAGCCTGAATCGAATTTTGTTTCGGAACGAAATAGCGGTGCACCACAACAAATGCAGTGATAGGTGCCGCGCTCGTGGCAGTCCCAATACTTGCCGGTGAAGGCGCGTTCGGTGCCTTTCTGGCGGGTGACGTGAAACTGTGTCTCGTCGAGTTGCTGGCGCCATTCGGCATCGGTTTTTTCAATTTTTGGCATGCTCTTTTCCCGGTGGGTTGGCGAGTCAGACTCCCAAACTGGGCTAAAATTCACGGATTGACGAGGATAACGCAAATGAACACCAACCCTTTGACCGATGCCGATCTCGACCGGCTCGAAGAATTGCTGGAACACGAAGTTTTCAAGGGCGATGCCATGCGCCTGGACGAAGCGCAGGCGGTGATCTGTGCCGTCGTCAGCGCCCCGGAGCCGATCATGCCGACCATCTGGTTGCCCGAGGTGCTGGGCGAGGGCATGGAAGCGGACGATCCGGCGGTCGGCGAAACCGTCGAACTGCTGATGCGTCTGAACAATGACATCGCGACGGCCCTGCTTGCCGACGAAACGGTCTCGCCCATTCTCTACCCGCTGGACGAAAGTTGCGAAGAGTACGACTTCGAGGCGTGGGCCGACTCCTATGTCTTCGGTGCCGGGCTGGCCGGCGACTGGTACGAATTGGCCGGCAAGCACGCCGACGACCTGTCGGAACTGCTCGAACCGATGTTCCTGCTCAACGGCATGCTCAAGGAAGACGCCGAAAAGACCGGCGAACGCTGGTTTACGCCGGCCGAGGAAGCCCGTCTGGTGGCCGATATCCAGGAAAATCTGCCAGTCATCGTGCAGACCCTGTACAACTTCTGGCGCAACAAGCGCAGCGGCGGTAGCACCGTTCAACGCAGCGAGGACAAGGTCGGCCGCAATGACCCGTGTCCCTGCGGCAGCGGCAAGAAATTCAAGCAGTGCTGCGGCAGTCCGGAAAAGCTGAATTGATCGCCCGCTAAGCGCCATGAAAAAGGCCGTTCGATTGAACGGCCTTTTTCATGCTCCGGCGCCGGGTGCGGCGCGAAACGGGACATTTCTCTCACGCCCGGAAATCAGCTCTTGTCAACTTGCCAGCCCGGATGCTGGAAATACTGCCCATAGGCCTTCAGGGATTTGAATACCTGCTGCGCACCCTCATGGCGTGCCCCCTGGGTTTTGCCGGCCATCACGTCGGCGCCGGCCTGCAGATCGGCAATGACAAGATGCAGCATGGCGTCCGCCTTGGCTTCCAGCTTGCAGTTTTCCACGATGTAGCCCACGTTCTGGCTGATCGTGGCGGCCAATTCACGATACTGATCGTCACTGAAGCTGTTTTTGCGGATTTGTGGGTGCGCCCTGGCCATTGCCTGGTTGATGCTGCTCATCCCCTGGCGCAGGGCCTCGTCGGTCGCCCATTTCTTACCGCTGTTGAGCTGGAGTGGGGACGACTGCTGGCCGGCGTGGCCGTGGTGATGGTGCTCATGATTGTCGGCTGCATGCAGGTTGGGCGCAGCCAACAAGGCAAGCGCCAGCAACAGAATAGGAAATCCGGGTTTCATCGTGCGTCCTTTGCGGAGATGGAATATTTCCGACCATGGTAGTCGGGAAATATTAAGCCAAGCTTATGGCCACAACGTGGTGTCCGGAACTTGGTCGACCTCAGGCGCTGGCGGTGCCAGCTGGGAAGCTAGAGGAGTTCGGTGTCGGCGTGGCTGTAGGCCGGCGCACAGCAGCACAGGATGTGCAGCAGTTGCGAGCCGGTATTTTCCACCCGGTGCGGCACCGTGGGCCGGATCAGGATGCTGTCGCCGGCTGCAATCGGGAAGATCTGATCGCCCAGCGTCATCAGGCCGCTGCCTTGCGTGACGTGGTAAATCTCCTCGGTCACCCCGTGGCGGTGCAACAGGGTCGCCGTGCCGGGTGGTACCCGGGCTTCAGCCAGGCTCTGGTTGCGCACCGCGTGGTGATCCGGGTGCAGCAGTTCGCGGATTTCCGAGCCGTCCTTGGTGAGGTAGGCGGGGACCTCGGCCAGCGTGCTGCGCTCGCTCACTTGTCGCCCCAGGGCTGGATCGGCACCGTCGAAATGGCATTGGCCGGCGCGCCCTCGATGACCCGTCGGCTGATGGCCAGATAGACCAGGACGTTGCGCTTCTGGTCGAGGAAGCGGTGGATCCTGGTTTCCTTGAACAGCAAGGAAGTGTCTTCGCTAAACACCACCTCGTCGCTGGGCAGCTTGGCCGGCAGGGTGATAGGGCCGGTCTGGCGGCAGGCGAGGGAGAATTGCGATGGGTCTTCGGCCAGGCCGAGGCTGCCCTTGACGCCGCCGGTGCGCGCCTGGCTGACATGGCAGGTCACACCGGGAATCTTCGGGTCGTCATAGGCATAGACGCAGATACGGTGATTGGCGCCGATCAGTTTCCACGTCGTGGTGACGCAGTCGATTTCCTCGGCGACGGCGGGCAGGGCCGCCGATAGGGCGGCGGCAGCGGTTAGCGTGGCCAGGGTTTTGCGGTGGAAGGAAAACATCATGCTGTCTCTCTGCTCAGTTGATCGAGAAAATCCTTGCCCTTGCGGCGACCTTCCGCCAGCAGTTTCTGGATGAAGGCCGGGCTGCGGTCGAGCTTCGAAGCGTAGTCGAGTTCGAGTTCCAACGGAATGAAACGCACATCGACATGTTTGAGGTGGGCCGCACTCAGCCATTTCTTGTGTAGCCAGTCGTTGATCTGGGTGACGAAGAACAATTCCTGTTTCATTGACAGGTTGCCGGCCAATTCGTTGCGGCGGTCGTCGATGTCGTCCGAGGTCTTCGGTTCGCTGGTGCGACGATCCGGGTTGATCTGGATGACCCAGATCTCGTCCGGCTTGGCGTCCCGGCTTTCCTTGCCGGACAGAAAGCCGCGGATCGGCGGATTCTGCGAAAACAGGCCGTCCCAATAGACACCCTCGCCAATGTGCACGGCCCGGAACATCTCCGGTATCGCGGCGGAGGCCAGCAGCGCCTCGACCGAAATGGGCGGCTCACCATGGCGCGGATGGGAGTGGAAGACCGTGAAATCCCCGGACAGCACCTCCACGGCACCGATCATCAGCACCGGCGAATGGGCGGTGATCAGCGACTGCAGCCGGGCAAAGGGGATGTGTTCCTTCAACATGCTGGACAGAAAATCCTGACCGCTATTGGGCAGCAGGTAGGGGCTGACTTCCGGCAGGCCGAAAAAGGAGCGGCTGCGTTGCTGGAAGAGCAGCCACTGATCGCTCCAGAAATCGGCAAACTGCGTCGTGCTCATCCGGCTCCAGAACGATTCGAGCAGGGCCATGCCCAGCTCCGGTTTGCCTTCGAGCAGCCCGGTCCACGCCAGTGCCGCGCACAGGGCACCGCCCGAGGTGCCGGACAATCCATGAATCCGGTAGCGATCCGGCGCCATGCCACCGAGCAGGGATTGCAGCACCCCGGCCGTAAAAGCGGTATGGCTGCCGCCGCCCTGGCAAGCAATGGCAATGCGTTTGGCGGGAGGGGGTCGGCTGATGCTGGGCATGGGCGAATTTCCTGACAGGCAATCCATCAGTGTGCCACAGCCATGATGTTTGGGATTTTTGCTGGCGAGCGGGGGTTTCGTCCGGGCGCCGCTAGGCAAACGCGCCGCGGATAGCGGCCAGCGGCTTCATCCTGGCCACATACTTGGCGAGAATCTTGTAGGTGTCGCGGTCGAACTGCGGGCGGCGGGCGTCCAGCAACGGGTGGATGTCGTGGTCGGATTTGACCGTGCCCAGGTAACGCCAGCCGTCGATGACGTGGGCTTCGTCGTCTTCGCGCAGGATGGCGGGGCCGGGGAAAGGCCAGGAGACCAGCTTCAGGCCAGTCAGCGCCGTCATCAGGCGCATGGTGTGCTTGGCCAGCGGTTCCTTGCCGAGGCAGGCGCCTTTGCAGCGGCGGATCTGGTGGCCGAAGCAGGGCTTGCCCGGCTTGATCGGCTGCTGGCCGGTCAGCATGTCGCACAGGCTGTGGCTTTCGATCAGCTGGCGCAGCACGGTGTTGGCTTCCTTGCTGTTCTTGAACAGGCCATAGCACGAGGTGGCGAGGCCGAAGTCGAGTTCGTTGGCCAGCACCAATTGCGGGCGCAGCCAGCCTTCGCCTTCATCGACCAGCGTCCAGGTGCACACTTCCTCGTTCTTGCGCAGCTGGCGGTTCTGCGTCGGCAGCAATTCCTTGACCAGGGCAGATTCCTTGAGCAGGGCGCCGATTTCGCCGGCGGTGACGATCCAGTCGATGCGCCGCACCTGCTGGACCAGCGCCATTTCCTTGGCCGAACGGAGGTCGCCGGAGAAATGCGCCAGCACCCGCTTGCGTATCTCCTTGGCCTTGCCGACATAGATCGGCAGGTTGTTTTCGCCGTAGAACAGATAGACGCCGGGGCCGTCCGGCAGGTCATCGATGAAGCCGGCGTCGAGCTGCGGCGGCAGGCTGGGGCGGGCGTTCTGTTTGTTCAGGGCGGCTTCGATTGCCTCGCTGCTGCGCTCGAGATGGATTTTCTGCCAG
>DATGXM010000444.1:0-17221 GCA_035298985.1 Azonexus sp.
CTACATGGGCGCCCGCCTGCCGTCCGGCAAGACCAAGTTCGTGCTAGGCGGCTCCGGCCACATTGCCGGCATCGTCAATCCGCCGGCTGCCAACAAGTACGGTTTCTGGACCAATGACGCCACCGACGGCAACCTGCCGGAAAGCCCGGACGATTTCCTGGCCGGCGCCACCCAGAATGCCGGCTCGTGGTGGACGCATTGGCACCAGTGGGTGACCAGCCTGCCGGGCGGCTCCGCCAAGGTCAAGGCCCGTCAGCCGGCTGACGGCACCCTGAAGGTCATCGAAGATGCCCCGGGCTCGTACGTCAAGTTCCGTCTGGATGCCCAGAAAAAGAAGTAAGCGTTAAGCGTTTCGATCGTCAGGACGGGAGGCTGCGGCCTCCCGTTTTTTTCGAACTTCCGTTTGCAGGCTTGTCAAAAGAGAACAGCAAGCAAGGAGGTACGCCATGTTGATGAGCGAATTGCCTGTGGTATCGGTTCATATTCCCCTGGAATTGCGAACCGCGGTGGGGGGGCACGACGAGGTGATGGCCAGCGGCGAAACGGTGGGCGACGTGTTGCGTGCCGTGGGCAATACCTATCCCGACTTCGCGGCCCGTGTTCTGTGTGGCGACGGCAGTTTGGCGGAAGGCCTCAGTGTCTGCCTGGGCGGTTGCACGCAGCCGCAGGAACTCTCTTCTCCGGTCGGCCAGGAGGAAGTGCTCGCCATCGTCGCCACCGGCGTCGTGGCCTGTGCCGTACCGGCGCCGGCTCGAGAGCTACAAGGGGAAGCGCCGGCCGAGGCGCTGATTTCCATCGGCGACTGAAGCCGCCGGGGTCTGGCCGCGGTTTGGGAGCAGTCGGTTTAGTTGCTGGCCAGCGGCAGGTGGGGCAGCTTGGGCCACTCGACGGCGTCGAGCATGTTCTTGACGATCAGTCCCAGTTCCGTATCACCGGTGATTTCCAGTTCGCGGTTGAAGAACAGGGTATCAGGATCTTCCTGGCGGGCCAGCATCTGCAGGTAGGCCGACAGGTTGGCGGCAAAAGCCAGGTCCGGCTCGCGCTGTGGCCGGAAGACCGGTCGGAACAGTCCGTTGCGATAGGTGTAGGTCGCTTCCCCGCCGGTATCCAAAACACGGACGCGGAACAGCTTTTCTTCGAGCAGGGTCAGTTCGCTTTCCGGTAGCAGCTTCATTTTCAGCGCGGCGTTGAGGACGCCGACCAAGGCCAGCGCATGCGGCCACTGCGGCAGCTTGTGGCTGAGGCTGGCGACGAAGCCGGGCAGTTTGAATTTGGGAATGGTGAAGTTGCCGTTCATGGTCATGCTCCCAGGGTGGCGAGGGCTTGCGTATGGTGTTGGCGGATGCCGGCATCGCCGAACCAGTAGCCGTCCACCAGACCGCTGTCGCTCCAGTACCGGCTATCGGCTGTTACCTGCTCGCCACGACGGGCGGCGTCGAAGGCAGCGATGATTTCGTTGATATGTTGCTTCTGCGGGCTGATGCGCACGGCGTTGATGCCCATGGCCAGCATGTCGGGAATTTCGTGCAGCAGGTTGTAGCTCTGCGCCGACATGGTCTGGATGCCGTTGATGGTGAGGAAATCCTGCCCTTCGCGGGTTTTCAGCGTCAGGCCCTCGGCGTGGTCGAGGCACTTGAACTGGCAGTCGTCCTTGTTCAGGCCGTAGTGGCGGGCGGTGAAGCAGCGGGCCGAGAAGGCCAGCGGTATCTTGCCGAAGACGAAGACTTCGGTTTCGATCCCGGCCGGCTTGCTGCGGTGTAGCGTATCGACTAGCGTGCGTGTCGCTTCCAGCGGCGGCACCCAGCGCTTCAGGCCGAAGCGGGCGAAGGTGGCGAGCGCCGACTCGTTGTAGATGTTCAGGTGCGGGCCGGCGACGAAATCGCGGCCGGCGACCAGATTGACCGCGCCGAGGTCGTTGGCTTCGACCTTGCAGCCGCGCATTTCGCACAATTCGTCGATCAGCCGGCGCAGCGCCTTGAGATCGCTTTCCGATTCGAGCAGGGCCTGGGCGGAAACGACGACTTCCTTGCCGGCATCGGTCAGGTCGCGGGCCAGGCCGATCCAGTCGGCGGTACGCAGCTGCTGGCGGCGCGAGCAGACGACTTCGCCGACGTAGATGATGTCCAGGGCGGGGTTCTGCGCCATGTCGGCGTAGAACTCCATGACTTCGGCCTTGGGCCAGAAATAGAGCAGGGGTCCGAGCGAAAGTTTCATGCGGTTCTCTTTAGCGCCACGGCCGGTTGTAGGCGCCCAGCGTTGCCTGGCTGCCTTCGGAAACCTTGGCCAGTTCGGCCTGCCAGGCCGGTTTGACGTGGAAGCGTTCGGCGCTGTCGCGGGCCGAATCGAGGGCGGCGCGCAGCGTGCGGGTGACCTGGGCAACGTAGGTCGGGCTGCGCTGGCGGCCTTCGACCTTGATCGCCCGGACGCCGATCTTGATGATGTCGGGCAGCAGTTCCAGCACGTTGAGGCTGGTCGGCTCTTCCAGGGCGTAATAGGTCTCGCCCTGCACCTCGAAGCGCCCCTTGCACAGCGTCGGGTAGCCGGCCGGCTCGTCGTCGCCGAAGCGGTCGATCAGGATGCCGTTGAGCCGGGTTTCCATGGTCCCCGGCTTCTTGTCCCACTTGACGTACTTGGCCGGCGAGCAGGCGCCGACGGTGTTCGGCGATTCGCCGCAGGCGTAGGACGAGAGCCAGCAGCGCCCCTCGTTCATGACGCACAGGCTGCCGAAACCGAAAACCTCGATTTCGACGCTGGTGTTCTTGATGACGTGTTCGACCTGGGCCAGGGTCAGCACCCGCGGCAGCACGGCGCGGCGGACACCGAATTCGCGCTGGCAGAAGTTGATCGCCTCGTAGCTGGTGGCCGAACCTTGTACCGACAGATGCAGGCGCTGCTGCGGATGGCGCTGGCGGGCATAGTCGAGCAGGCCGATGTCGGCCAGGATGATGGCGTCGACGCCCTGGTCGACGGCGCCGTCCACCGCCTTGTGCCAGTCGGCGATGCGGCCGGCCTGTGGAAAGGTGTTGATGGCCATCAGCACTTCGCGCCCCTTGGCGTGGGCATAGCGGATGCCTTCGGCCATGGACTTGGCGTCGAAATTCAGGCCGGCGAAGTTGCGGGCGTTGGTGTCGTTCTTGTAGCCGAGGTAGACGGCGTCGGCGCCGTTGTCGACGGCTGCCTTGAGGGCGGGCAGGCTGCCGGCGGGACAGACGAGATCGGGCAGGGAGCGCATGGAGGACTCCAGAATAGCAAGGGCAAAAGTATAGCCAGCCCATTTTTTCGGCCATTGATCCTGGTCAAACGTGGGTGCGTCGCCGGCTCGGCATCGAGCTGACAGCCGCCGGAAGTCGTTTGGGCATCGCCATTTGTCGGGAAAGCATTGGCCGGCGTTGGGGTATGATCTACGCTCACAATCGGCCGAGCGGGGGCGCCCGTGTTACTGCGCTGCGGCCTGAAGAGCACCGGCTGGAGCCTGCGAAGGGGAAAGACTGAACGATGAATAAGGGACGTGTCCTCGTGGTCGATGACGAACAGCTCAACCTGTTCATCATCGAGGAGTTTCTTGAGCAGGAAGACATCGAGCTCGAACTGCACAGCGATCCGCTCGCCGCCTGGGCCAGCCTGAGCGCGGCGGACAGCGATTTCTCGCTGGTCGTGCTCGACCGCATGATGCCCGGGCTGGATGGCATGGAACTGCTGCGCCGCATGAAGCGCGAGGCCCGCTTCGCCGATATTCCGGTCATTATGCAGACGGCTGCCTCATCGCCCGACCAGGTGCGCGAGGGGCTGGAGGCCGGCGCCTACTACTACCTGACCAAGCCCTACGAGCCGGAAGCGCTGATTTCCATCGTCCGGGCCGCCTTGGAGGACCGGCGGGCGCGCAGCCAGCTACGTAGCCGGGCGGCGCACCTGGAGGAAGCGCAGGCCCTGATCCACAGCGTCGAATATCGCTTCGTGACGCTGGAGGACGTCAATTCGCTGGTCCCCGTTCTGGCCGGCATGTGCCCGGTGCCGGACGTGGTGGCGCCCGGCCTGTCGGACCTGATGGTCAATGCCGTCGAACACGGCAACCTGGGCGTGACCTACCAGGAAAAGTCGCTGCTCAAATGGGAAGGCGATTGGGAAGCCGAAATCAAGCGCCGCCTGCTCCTGCCGCAGTTCGAAGGCCGCTTCGCCACGGTGCGCGTCGAGCGGACGGACGACAGCATCGTGTTCACCATCGCCGACCAGGGCGACGGGTTCGAATGGGCCAGATTCCTGAGCTTCGATCCCGACCGCGCCTTCGATCCGAACGGCCGCGGCATCGCCATGGCCAAGATGATGAGCTTTGCCGCGCTGGAGTATCAGGGCAAGGGCAACGTAGTGGTTGCCCAGGTTCTGCGCTGAGCACGTCGGCGTGGCCCGCTCAGCGGGTCACGAAGGTCGGGCGAAAGCCGAGCGCGGAGCGGATCTTGTCGGCGATTTTCTCGGCGTCGCCGCGGCTGGCGTAGGGGCCGAGATGCAGGCGGTGGATGCCGCCGCCGGCATTGACGCGCATCGGCTCGCTGACCCAGTCCAGTTCACGCAGCAGGTGATTTTTCAGGCTCTCGGCGTTGTCGGCGCTGGAGAAGGCGCCGAGCTGCAGATAGACCCCTTTCGGGGTTTCCGCGTCGCTGCTCATGCCGGTGGCCGCCACGGTCTGCACGGGCTTTTCCTCGATCGCCATGCGGCGGGCGAGCTGGGCGATGTCGTCGTTGTCGCCAGCAACCGGACGCGCCGGCGGCGTGACCTGGGCGTAGGCCGTCGCGGTCGCTTCGCCCGGAATGACGGCCTCGACCTCGACCTGGCCGCTGCCGCCATTGATCAGGCCGAGCTTGTAGGCGGCGGTGTAGGAGAGGTCGATGACACGGTCGGCGTGGAAGGGTCCGCGGTCGGTGATGCGGACGATCACCGACTTGCCGGACTGCAGGCTGGTGACGCGGACGTAGGAGGGCAGCGCCAGGGTCGGATGGGCGGCGGTCATCGCGAACATGTCGTAGGGTTCGCCGATCGAGGTCTTCTGGCCGTGGAATTTCTTGCCGTACCAGCTGGCGATGCCGCGCACCTTGTACGGCTTGATGGCGGTATTGGGCACGTATTCCTTGCCCAGCACGACATAGGGCTTGGTCGCCGGCTTGTGCAGCGGTTCCCACTTCGGCTCGGCATCGGGAATGTCGTCGAGGCCGTCGGGAATCTCGTCGGCCGGTCCGTCGTCCTTGTAGAAGCCGCCGCCGCGCTTGAGCACGGCAGTCGGTTTCTTGGTCGGGGTCGGCGTCCTGGCGGATGGCGCTTTCGGGCTGTCGGCGCCCGGTTCGCGCACCGTTGACGGCCCGCCGCAAGCGGCCAGCAGCAGGGCGACCGTGAGGGGAGGCAGCAGGCGCTTCATTTCTTGACCAGCATGCGGTGGGTGTGGATCGACATCAGCATGCCGACGCCGAGGAACAGCGTGACCAGCGCCGTGCCGCCATAGCTCATGAACGGCAGCGGGACGCCGACGACGGGCAGGATGCCGCTGACCATGCCCATGTTGATGAAGGCGTAGGTGAAGAAGCCGAGGGTGATGGCGCCGGCCAGCAGGCGCGAGAAGGTGGTCGGGGCAGCCGAGGCGATCATCAGGCCGCGGCCGATGAGCAGGGTGTACAGGAAGACCAGCGTGGCGTTGCCGATCAGCCCCCATTCCTCGGAATAGACCGCGAAGATGAAGTCGGTGTGCTTTTCCGGGATGAATTCGAGGTGGGTCTGCGTGCCGTTCAAATAGCCCTTGCCGATGGCGCCGCCGGAGCCGATGGCGATGGTCGCCTGGATGATGTGATAGCCGGCGCCGAGCGGGTCGGTGGTCGGGTCGAGCAGGGTCAGGATGCGCTTGCGCTGGTAGTCGTGCATCATGCCCCAGATCAGCGGCGCGGCCGAGGCACCGGCGGCGATCAGGCCGATGATGACCTTCCAGGGCAGGCCGGCGAAGAAGATGACGTAGAAGCCGGCGGCGCCGACCAGCAGCGCGGTGCCGAGGTCGGGTTGCTTGGCGATCAGCGCGAAAGGCACGAGTAGCAGCAGGGCGGCGACGATGTAGTGCTTGAATTTGAGCGTCGCTTCGTATTTCTGGAAATACCAGGCCAGCATCAGCGGCATGGCGATCTTCATGATTTCGGACGGCTGGATGCGGGTGAAGCCCAGCGACAGCCAGCGCTTGGCGCCATTGACCTTGACCCCGAACAGGAACACCGCAACCAGCAGCACGACGCCCAGCACATAGAGCGGGATGGCGAAGCTCATCAGTTTTTGCGGCGGCAGCCGGGAGATGAACCACATGATGGTCATCGCGATGCCCATGTTGCCGAGCTGCGAAAGTACCCGCTGGTTGCCGTCGAAGGTTGCCGAATAGACGGTGCCCAGACCGACCGCCATGATGCTCAGCGTGATGAAGAGCAGCGGAAAGTCGATATGGGCGATCAGCTGTTGCCAGCCGCGGCGCAGGGTGCCGACGACGTCGATCATTCTTCGCTGTCCTCTTCGATGGCGGTCGGATCGTCCTGGGCGGCGCCGGCCGGCAGTTTGCCGAGCAGATAGTAGTCGATGACCATGCGGGCGATCGGCGCTGCCGACTGGGCGCCGAAGCCGCCGTTCTCGACCAGCACGGCCAGCGCAATTTTCGGCTTGTCGGCCGGCGCGTAAGCAATGAACAGGGCGTGGTCGCGCAATTCCTTCTTGGTGCCGCCTTCCTTGTACTGCGCGCCTTTCAGCGAGAAGACCTGGGCCGTGCCGGTCTTGCCGGCCGCTTCGTAGGGGGCGCCGGCAAAGGCGCGGGCGCCGGTGCCTTCCTTGTTGACCCCAATCATGGCGCGGCGGATGACCTCGATGTTCTGCGGCTTGAGGTTGAGGTCGCGAATCGGTTGCGGTTCGACCTGGCGTTTTTCGCCGCTCTTGGTGTCCACGATGTAATGCACCAGGTGCGGCCGGAACATCACGCCGTTGTTGGCCACGGTAGCCGTCGCCTGGGCCAGCTGGATCGGGGTGTAGGCGTTGTAGCCCTGGCCGATGCCGATCGAGATGGTTTCGCCGGCGTACCATTTCTGCTGCTCGGGTCGCTTGAAGCGCTGCTTTTTCCATTCCGGCGACGGCAGCACGCCCTTCGATTCGCCAGAATCGTCCTTGCCCAGATCGATGCCGGTGCGCTGGCCGAGGCCCAGCGAGCCCATGAACTTGGCGATGGCATCGATCCCCATGTCGTTGGCCAGCATGTAGTAATAGGTATCGCAGGAATGGACGATGGACTTGTACATGTCCACGCTGCCGTGGCCGCCCTTCTTGTCATCGCGGAACTGGTGGTTGCCGAAATTGAAGTAGCCGGGGTCGCTGATCGCCTGGTTCGGCGTCCGCTTGCCCGTCTCCAGCGCCGCCAGCGCCATGAAGGGCTTGAAGGTCGACCCCGGCGGGTAGGCGCCGTTGATTGCCCGGTTCACCATCGGCTTGCTCGGGTGGTCGTTCAGTTCCTTCCAGTTTTCCGGCGTGATGCCGTCGACGAACAGGTTGGGATCGTAGGTCGGATTGGAAACCAGGGCCAGGATGCCGCCGGTCGACGGGTCGATGGCGACCAGCGCACCCTTGCGGTCGCCGAAGGCCTGTTCGGTGATCTGCTGCAGCTTGGCATCGAGGGTCAGCGCCAGGTTGTTGCCGGAAACCGGCGGGATGCGCTTCAGGCTGCGCAGGGCGCGGCCGCCGGCGTCGATTTCCACTTCCTCGTAACCGGTTTCACCGTGCAGTTCGAATTCGTAGTGCTGCTCGAGGCCGGTCTTGCCGATATGGTCGGTACCCTTGTAGTTGGCTTGCCGCTCGGCATCCTCGATCCATTTCAGGTCGCGTTCGGTGATGCGGCCGATATAGCCGATGGCATGCGAGGCGATCGGGCCGAGGGGATATTGCCGGAACAGGCGGGCCTTGACCTCGACGCCGGGGAAGCGGTAACGGTGAGCCGAGAACTTGGCCACTTCCGTATCGGTCAGGCGGGTGCGGATCGGGATGGACTCGAAGTTCTTGGCCTCGTCCATCAGGCGCTTGAAGCGCTTGCGGTCCTTGGGCTGGATGTCGATGACTTCGGCCAGCGCATCGATGGTCTCGTCGAGATTGCCGGCTTGCGACGGTGTGATTTCCAGCGTGAAGGCCGAGTAGTTGTGGGCCAGCACCACGCCGTTGCGGTCGGTGATGACGCCGCGGTTGGGCACGATGGGAATTAGCGCAATACGGTTGTCTTCGGCCCGTGTCTGGTAGAACTCGTGCTGGATGACCTGCAGCCAGACGAAACGGCCGATCAGGATGCCGAAGCAGATCAGGACGACGACAGCGGCAAAGCCGAGCCGGAAACGGAACCGGTCGAGATCGGCTTCCGGGTTGTTGAAATCACCCACGAACGGCTGGCCTCAGATCGGACGGTTCGGATCCTGCTCGACCGGCCGGTATTGCGGCAGCAGCAGGATGAAGGTGGCGGGAATCCACAGCAGGGTGGCCACAAAGGGGCCGGCGAAATAGCCCCAGCCGGGGAAATCGGCGCCGACGACCAGGCGCATCACGGCCTGCAGGACCTGAGCGCCGATGAGCAGGGGCATGATCTGCAGCGCCTGCTGGGCCAGCGGGAACCACAGGATGCGGCGCGACAGCGACGAGGCGGCATAGGCGAGCAGCACGTAGGCGAAGCAATGCTGGCCGAGTACCGCGCCGTCGGCGACGTCCATCACCAGGCCGAGGACGAAGCCCCAGCCCATGCCGACCCGGCGGAATTCGCGCACGCTCCAGAAGCACAGCACGAGGGCGACCCAGTCCGGCATGCCGGGCCAGTGTGCGGTGGGCAGGAAATTGAGCACGGCGGCGGCAATCAGGCTCAGGAAAATGAACCACGGGCGAACCGGCAGCAGGATGCGAGATGAAGAAAAGGTCGGTTGCATCAGTTCTTGGCCATCCGTTTTTTCTTGACCCGCTGGCCGTCGCTGCCGGCCGACCGGCTGGCACTTTCCGGCGGCCGGTCGGGCAGGGCCTGGCGCGGCGTCAGCACCATCACCTCGCCGAAATTCTCGACGCCGGCGATCGGCACGCAGAAGATGCGGGCGAAGGAGTAGGCGCTGTCGCGCTCGATATTGACCACCTTGGCGACCGGGAAACCGGGCAGGTAGATGCCGTCGAGGCCGGAGGTGACCAGCACGTCACCGGGCTGGATGTCGGCGTTGGCCGGCATGTAGCGCAGTTCGAGCTGACCGTTGCCGAGCCCGAAGACAACCGAGCGCTGGCCGGTACGCACTACCTGGACCGGAACGACCTGGTCCTTGTCGGTGATCAGCGTGATTTCGGCCGAGAACGGGAAGACGCGGGTCACCTGGCCGACGACGCCGGCTTCGTCGATGGCCGGCTGGCCGGCGACGATGCCCGCCTGCTGGCCCTTGTCGACGATGACCTTGCGCGAGAACGGGTCGCGGGCGGTGTACAGGATCTGCGTGACCTGGCCGTTGGCCTTTTCCCGTTCCTTGACCGCCAGCAGCTTGCGCAAACGCTCGTTTTCCACTTCCAGCTGCGCCAGGCGCTGCAGGTTGGGGGCGGTGGCCAGCTGGGCGTTCTTCAGCTCCCGGTTTTCCTGCTGCATGGCGCGCATGCCCTGCAGGTAGGTGGCGGCATAGTCGACCAGGCTGCCCGGCGTCTGGGCGACCCGCTGCACAGGGTCGACGACCAGGGCGATGCTCTGGCGCAGCAACTCCAGGCTCTTGAAACGCAGGTCGACAACGAAAATCGCCACCGAAACGGCGATGTAGAAAGTCAGAAGGGCCAGCGGTGCTGGCCCTCGCTTGAAGAACGGTGGTGGCGCGTGATCAATGCCGGCCATCGCTCACTCCTGCCGAGCAGTGGTCAAGGTTCAGTCCGAGGCGAAAATGCTGCCCAGCTTGTCCATCTTTTCCAGCGCCATGCCGCAGCCGCGGGCGACGCAGGTCAGCGGCTCGTCGGCGACGATCACCGGCAGGCCGGTCTCTTCCATCAGCAGACGGTCGAGATCGCGCAGCAGCGCGCCGCCGCCGGTCAGCACCATGCCCTTTTCGGCAATGTCGGCACCGAGTTCGGGCGGGGTCTTTTCCAATGCCGACTTGACGGCGGAAACGATCTGGTTCAGCGGGTCGGTCAGCGCTTCGAGGATTTCGTTGGAGGAAATCGTGAACTTGCGCGGGATGCCTTCGGCCTTGTTGATGCCGGAGACTTCCATTTCCTTGACTTCGGCGCCCGGGAAGGCGGAGCCGATGTTCTTCTTGATGTTCTCGGCGGTGTTCTCGCCGATCATCATGCCGTAGTTGCGGCTGATGTAATTGATGATGGCTTCGTCCAGCTTGTCGCCGCCGACGCGCACGGAACCGGCATAGACCATGCCGCCGAGCGAGATGACGCCGACTTCGGTGGTGCCGCCGCCGATGTCGACGACCATGGAGCCGGTCGCATCGGCCACCGGCAGGCCGGCGCCGATTGCGGCGGCCATCGGTTCCTCGATCAGGTACACCTGGCTGGCGCCGGCGCCGAGGGCGGATTCGCGGATGGCACGGCGTTCGACCTGGGTCGAGCCGGACGGAACGCATATGATGATGCGCGGGCTCGGGCTGAACAGCTTGGAGTCATGCACCTTCTTGATGAATTGCTTGAGCATCTGCTCGGTGACGGTGAAGTCGGCGATCACGCCGTCTTTCATCGGGCGGATGACGGTGATCGTGCCCGGCGCCTTGCCCAACATCTCTTTGGCTTCCTTGCCGACAGCCTGGATGGTTTTTTTGGCATTGGGGCCGCCTTCGAGGCGGATGGCGACGACCGACGGTTCGTCAAGAACGATGGAGCGGCCGCGCACGTAAATGAGCGTATTGGCCGTGCCAAGGTCGATGGCAAGGTCGTTTGAAAAGTATTTGCTGAGGAAACCGAACATCTATAGCTCCGCGTTGGGGGGGTGCGGTAGGGAAAACTTTTATGATACCTTATAACGCTTTCCATTTTAAGACTTTGTGCACTGCAAAAAAGTCTTTGGCACCCATGTCGCTCACATTAGAACAGGTTAAGCGCATCGCCCATTTGGCTCGTATCGAGACCAGCGATGCCGAGGCACTTTCCACGCAGGGCCATCTCAACGGAATCTTCCAGTTGATCGAGCAGATGCAGGCGGTCGACACCACCGGCGTCGAGCCGATGGCGCATGCCCAGGATCTCGGTCAGCGCCTGCGCGAAGACGCAGTGACCGAAGCCGATCGCCGCGCCGCCTATCAGGCCGTGGCGCCGGAAACCGAAGCCGGTCTGTACCTCGTGCCGAAGGTGATTGAATGATCCACGCCAGCCTGAAGGAACTGTCGCAGGCCCTGGCCGCGAAGAAGATTTCCAGCGTTGAGTTGTCCGCCCTGTTCCTCGACCGTATCGAGCGCCTGAACCCGGACATCAACGCCTTCGTCACCGTCGACCGTGACAAGAGCCTGGCCATGGCGCGTGCCGCTGATGCCCGCATCGCTGCCGGCACGGCCGGTCCGCTGACCGGCATCCCGGTTGCCCAGAAGGACATCTTCTGCGCCGAAGGTTGGACGACGACCTGCGGCTCGAAGATGCTGGCCAATTTCGTCTCGCCCTACGACGCAACGGTGATCCACAAGATGCATGCCGAAGCCGGACTGGTTTCACTCGGCAAGACGAACATGGACGAATTCGCCATGGGCTCGTCCAATGAAACCTCCTTCTTCGGCGCCGTGAAAAATCCCTGGGACCGTACCCGCGTGCCGGGCGGTTCGTCGGGTGGTTCGGCCGCGGCCGTGGCAGCCCGCCTGGCGCCGGCCGCGACCGGCACCGACACCGGCGGCTCGATTCGCCAGCCGGCCGCACTGTGCAACCTGACCGGCCTGAAGCCGACCTACGGCGTGGTGTCGCGCTACGGCATGATCGCCTTCGCCTCGTCGCTCGACCAGGGTGGCCCGATGGCGGCCAGCGCCGAAGACTGCGCGCTGTTGCTCAACACCATGGTCGGTTTCGACGAGCGCGATTCGACCTCGCTGGAGCGCCCGGTCGAGGATTACACCCGCGATCTGGAGAAACCGCTGGCCGGCCTGCGCATCGGCCTGCCGAAAGAGTTCTTCGGCGAAGGCTGCGATGCCGAGGTGATGGCCGCCGTGCGTGCCGCCATCGCCGAATACGAAAAGCTTGGCGCCACCTGCGTCGAGGTGTCGCTGCCCAATTCGCACCTGTCGGTGCCGGCCTACTACGTCATCGCGCCGGCCGAGGCCAGTTCCAACCTGAGCCGCTTCGACGGCGTGCGCTACGGCTATCGCGCCCCGGAATACGGCAACCTCGACGACATGTACATGAAGACCCGCGCCCAGGGCTTCGGCGCCGAGGTCAAGCGGCGCATCCTGATCGGTGCCTACGTGCTGTCACACGGCTACTACGATGCCTACTACCTGCAGGCGCAGCGCATCCGCCGCCTGATCGCCAACGATTTCGTCGAGGCCTTCAAGTCCTGCGACGTGATCATGGGGCCGACCTCGCCGTCGACCGCGTTCAAGCTCGGCGAAAAGGCGGCCGATCCGGTGCAGATGTACCTGTCGGACATCTACACCATCGCGGTCAACCTGGCCGGCCTGCCCGGCATGTCGATTCCCTGCGGTTTTGCCGGCGGCCTGCCGGTCGGCCTGCAGCTGATCGGCAACTACTTCGCCGAAGGGCAGCTGCTCAACGTCGCCCATCGTTACCAGCAGGCGACCGACTGGCATAGCTGCCGGCCGGCCGACATCGCCTGACAATGCGCTTTGCGCCGCTCCTGCTGCTCGCCCTGCTGGCGGCCGGTTGCGCCGAAAAGCCGGTGCCGCCGGAGGAGCCGGTTGCCGAGGTGAAGGCTGAACCGCCGGCAGCGGTGGTCGAGGAAACGCCGAAGTTCAAGAATTCGACCTTGAAATACCTGGCCAACCGCAACCTGAAGCCGCAGCCGACGCGACCGCTCAATGTCCGCTCGCGCTGCACGCACAAGGACGCCATCGGCACGCAGACCCGCCTCGACCTGCTGGTCAAGGAAGCCGAGGTCAAGACCTTCGATGCCCAGGTCAGCATGAAGGGCTACGGCGCCTGCCGCTTCAACCTGAACGAGTTCGAGCAGGTCGAGAAGCTGCCACAGGCCCTGCTGCGCCACAAGAAGCAGTCCGACTGCCTGGTACGCATGTGGGAGCAAGGCCCCAAAGTTACGATTGCATTCAACAGTTGCCCCAAGTCCTGCGAAGGTCAGGCTTTCGACTACCTGTGGCCGATCATGGTCGAGGCGAAGAGCGGGCGTTGTTTCTGAAACGGATGAAGCTATGAATCAGTGGGAAGTCGTCATTGGTATCGAAACGCACGCGCAGCTGGCGACGGTTTCAAAAATCTTTTCGGGTGCCTCGACCGCCTTCGGCGCCGAGCCGAACACCCAGGCCTGCGCGGTCGACTTGGCGCTGCCCGGCGTCCTGCCGGTGCTGAACAAGAAGGCCGTCGATTGCGCCATCCGCTTCGGCCTGGCCATCGGCGCCGAAGTGGCGAAGAAATCGGTTTTCGCCCGCAAGAACTACTTCTACCCCGATCTGCCCAAGGGCTACCAGATCAGCCAGTTCGAACTGCCGGTGGTGGTCGGCGGCAGCCTGACCCTGCAAGTAGGCAGTAGTGACAAGGCTTACGAGAAGGTCGTCCGCCTGACCCGCGCCCATCTCGAGGAGGATGCCGGCAAGTCGCTGCATGAGGATTTCCAGGGCAAATCCGGGATCGACCTCAACCGCGCCGGCACGCCGCTGCTGGAGATCGTTTCCGAGCCCGACATGCGCTCCTCCGACGAAGCCGTCGCCTACGCCAAGGTGCTGCATGGACTGGTGCGCTGGATCGGCATCTGCGACGGCAGCATGCAGGAAGGCTCCTTCCGTTGCGATGCCAACGTCTCGGTGCGCCCCAAGGGCCAGGCCGAGTTCGGCACCCGACGCGAAATCAAGAACCTGAATTCCTTCCGTTTCCTGAAGGAAGCCATCGACTACGAAGTCCAGTGGCAGATCAACGAAATCGAGGAAGGCCGCAAGATCCAGCAGGCTACCGTGCTGTTCGACCCGGATAGCGGCGAAACGCGCACCATGCGGACCAAGGAAGACGCCCACGACTACCGCTACTTCCCCGATCCCGACCTGCTGCCGCTGGTCATCGGTGCCGACTGGATCGCCCGCGTCCAGGGCGAACTGCCCGAACTGCCCGGCCAGAAGCGCGAGCGTTTCATGAGCGCCCTGGGCCTGTCGGCCTACGATGCCGGCACGCTGACCGCCAGTCAGGAAATCGCCGCCTACTTCGAGGCGACGGTCGCCGTCGCCGGCCAGGCCCATGCCAAGCCCTGTGCCAACTGGGTGATGGTCGACCTCGCTGCCCGCCTGAACAAGGAAGGCAAGGACATCGACGAATCGCCGGTTTCCGCCCAGCAGCTCGGCGGCCTGATTCAGCGCATCGCCGACAACACCATTTCCAACAACATTGCCAAGAAGGTGTTCGAGGCTCTGTGGAATGGCGAAGGGGCAACGGCCGACGAGGTCATCGACAAGCAGGGCCTGAAGCAGATTACCGATAGCGGTGCCATCGAGGCGCTGGTCGACGAGGTGCTTGCTGCCAACGCCGCCAATGTCGCCGAATTCAAGGCCGGCAAGGAAAAGGCCTTCAATGCGCTGGTCGGTCAGGTAATGAAGGTGGCCAAGGGCAAGGCCAACCCGCAGCAGGTCAACGACCTGCTGAAGAAGAAACTGGCTGGCTGATCAGCGCGCTGGCTGGCCGCTGCCCGGCGTGGCCGGGGGGCGGCGGGTCAGCTCGAAATAACGCTTGCGGTCGGCGTCGTATTTGCCCTTGATCGTATCGAACTCTTTCTTCTTGAGTTCGACCAATTCCTGCTGCAGCTTGATTTCGTGATCGATGGCGCGCAGGTCTTTTTCCAGCTCGGGTGGCATGGCCTTTTTCTTGTAGAACTCGGCCTCGTCGGCCAGCTTCTTGCGTTTTTTCTGGGCGGTCGCAATGCGCTCGTTGGTCGCCTGAATGGCGACATTCACGTCGGCTTCGGCTTTTTTCTGCGCCAGATCGATGTCTTCCGGCGTCGTGTAGGTGTCGAGCAGCGCCTGGTCGCGGCGCCGCTGCTCACGGCTGGCGTCTTCGAGCTGCTTGCGGCGCTTGTTTTCCAGGATCTGTTCGGCCTTTTGTTCCGCCGTCAGCGGCGGGCCAACCTCCTTGACCACGTTGCCGCCACTGTCCAGCACCCGGTAGGCGCGGCCGCGGCATTGCTCGGGCAGGGTGTCGCCGCAGACGCGGCGGCTGCTGGCCGGGTCCTGGCAACAATAGAACTCGCCGGCTGCCTGGGCCGAAGTGGTCAGCAGCAGCGCGAGGAGCGGAAGGGCAGCCTTACGCATCGACTCCGTACTGTTCCCGGTAGCGGCTGACTGCATCGCGATGGGCAGCGAAATCCGGGCGTTCGGACAGGAAGGTCATCAGATCCTTCAATCCAGCGACGGCGACGACCGGAATGCCGTAGTCGCGCTGCACTTCCTGCACGGCGGATAGTTCACCCTGGCCGCGTTCCTGGCGGTCGAGGGCGATCAGCACGCCGGCCGGCGTGGCACCGGCCGAACGGATCATTTCGACCGATTCGCGCACCGAGGTGCCGGCCGAAATGACATCGTCGACGATCAGCACGCGGCCTTGCAGCGGGGCGCCGACGATGTTGCCGCCTTCGCCGTGGTCCTTGGCTTCCTTGCGGTTATAGGCAAATGGGAAATTGCGGCCGCGCTGGGCAAGCGCCATGGCGATGGTGGCGACCAGCGGAATGCCCTTGTAGGCCGGCCCGAACAGCATGTCGAACTGGACGCCGCCCGCTTCGGCGGCTTTGGCGTAGAATTCAGCGAGTCGACCGAGCGAATTGCCGTCGTTGAAAAGCCCGGCATTGAAAAAATAGGGCGACAGCCGCCCCGCCTTGGTCTTGAATTCGCCAAAGCGCAATACTTGGCAGCCCAGCGCGAATTCGATGAAGTCCTGACGAAAATCCATGGTTTCCTAATTACAGCGACCTAAATATAGGGCCTATCCCGAGCAATGTTACGCATCATCTCCCTGAATCTCAATGGTATCCGCTCTGCGTGGAGCAAAAATGTACTGCCCTGGGTGGCCGAACAAAACGCCGATGTCATTTGTTTGCAGGAACTGAAGGCCCAGCGCGCCGATCTGAGCCCCGACATGCTGGCACCGGATGGCATGCGGGCGTTCTATCACTGCGCCGAGAAGAAGGGTTACAGCGGCGTGGGTATCTGGAGCCGTCGGCAGCCGGACCGCGTGGTCGAAGGCTTCGACGGTGGTGAATTCGATGCCGAAGGGCGCTATATCCGCGCCGATTTCGGCAATCTGTCGGTGATTTCGCTTTATCTGCCTTCCGGGTCGTCTTCTTCTGACCGTCAGGAAGCCAAATTCCGATTTCTCGATGTGTTTTTCCCCCATATGCTGGCGTTGCGGGCCGAAGGCCGGGAAATCGTGCTGTGCGGCGACTGGAATATCGCGCATAAGGAAATCGACTTGAAGAACTGGAAATCGAACCAGAAGAATTCCGGTTTTCTGCCGGAGGAAAGGGCATGGCTGACGAGGGTGTTCGACGAACAGGGCTGGGTCGATGTCTATCGCCGCCTGCATCCCGACACCATCGGCGAGTCCTATACGTGGTGGAGCAACCGGGGCCAGGCATGGGCCAAGAATGTCGGGTGGCGGATCGATTACCAGATCGCCACGCCGGGTATGGCGGCGGCGGCCGTTAGGGCGGAAATCTACAAGGCGGCGCGTTTTTCCGACCATGCGCCGCTGATTGTCGACTACGCTGACAAATAAGTATCCCGAGTGAATTGATTTCGACGCGGGCAAGGGATAACCTTGAATCGTCCCCATTAACCGACTAAAAACGAGGTTGAAAATGTCTGAACAAATGTCTGTTGCCAACAAGGAAAAGCTGGTTTCCGACCTGAAAGTCGTGATCTCCGATACCGAAGAACTGCTGCGCGCCACGGCCGGCGCCGCCGGCGACAAGGTGGGCGAGCTGCGCGAGCGTCTGGGGGTCCGTCTGCGCGATGCCAAGGAACGGGTCCTTGACCTGGAAGCCGCGGTCATCGACAAGACCAAGGCGGCAGCCCGCGCCACCGATGATTTC